>JBGPAT010000348.1:0-3449 GCA_041480885.1 Anaerolineae bacterium | reverse complement strand
TGTGGATACATCCGTGTATGAACTGGCAGGTGTGCTGCATCCCGACACCGATCGCCTGACCGGACGGCAGCTTCATTTTGAGAACGTGATCGTGGTGTTCGCCAGACACGAGGTCGTGTCGCCGACGAATCTGGACATTCATGTCGAGGCCGGTAGAAGCGGCCGCGCTCTTATTTTCCGGGACGGGAGGGCTTTTTGCATCTCCTGGAAAACTCCCGGCACACATGGCAATGGCAATGCGGGCGTACATCCAATCCAGTTCACGAACGAGGACGGCACACCCTTTGCGCTGAAGCCCGGGCATACCTGGGTGATCGTTGTAACACCCCAATCGACGCTGCAGGAGACATCGGCTGGACAGTGGCTGCTCACGTTCGCGCAGCCGGCAGGCGCGAAGTAGGCGGGGATTTGCCCAGCCGGAGCGGAGGGCGGGCACGAACCTCAAAACATGCGCTGCGGTGCGAATGGCGCGCTCTTCATCTGGCGCGGCTATAATCAGCAATCAATCGTCCGCGAAAGGACAACAGCATGACCAGAGAAAGCGAAGCTCTGATCTTGAGCGCGGCACGAACCCCGGTGGGGAGATTTCAGGGGGCGCTGAGCAGCCTGCCCGCCACGCGACTCGGCGCGATCGCCGTCAAGGCCGCCGTAGAACGCGCGCGCGTGAATGCCAACGATATCGATGAAGTGTTGATGGGCAATGTCGTTCAGGCCGGCCAGGGGCAGGCCCCGGCCCGCCAAGCAGCCATCTGGGGAGGACTGCCCGCAAGCGTTGGAGCCACCACGATAAACAAAGTGTGCGGCTCAGGCCTGAAGGCCGCCATGCTGGCATCTCAGGCCGTGCGCGCGGGCGATGCCGAACTCTTCGTGGCGGGCGGCTTCGAATCGATGAGCCGGGCTCCATTCCTGGTTTCTGGCAGGTCTGGCGAGCTGAAATTCGGCAATCAGCCCCTGACGGACGCGTTGCTGAATGATGGCCTGTGGGATCCGTTTGAGAGATGGGGCATGGGCGAGGCTGCCGAGTTCATCGGCGAAGAATACGAAGTGACTCGTGATGCGATGGATCGCTTCGCGCTGCAGAGTCATCAAAAGGCCGTCGCGGCGCAAGCCGCGGGACGGTTCGGTCCAGAGCTGGTCCCGGTTGAAATCACAGGACGCAGGGGCGAAGTGGTCCGCGTTGAAACTGATGAAGGTCCGAGGAAAGACACGTCTCTCGATGTGCTGGCCAGACTCAAGCCGTCGTTCAAAGCGGATGGCAAAGTGACCCCGGGAAATTCCTCCGCCATGAACGATGGTGCTGCGGCCGTTGTGATCGCATCCCGTGGATACGCTGAGCGGCATCAACTGAAACCGCTGGCCCGGGTCGTCGGCTACGCACAGGCAGCCGTGGAGCCCAAGTACCTCTTCGCTGCCCCAGCACATGCCATCCCCAAGCTTCTAGCCAAAGTCGGCTGGAAACTCCAGGATGTGGAGCTGATCGAACTCAATGAGGCCTTTGCAGCTCAGGTGCTTGCCGATGGCTATGCACTAGCAGATCAGGGTTGGGATTGGGCAAAGGTGAATGTCAACGGCGGCGCGATAGCCCTCGGGCATCCGCTGGGCGCAAGCGGCGGCCGCGTTCTGACCACATTGATCTATGCCTTGAAGGACCGCGGCCTGAGGAAGGGCATCGCCTCTTTGTGCCTGGGCGGCGGCGAAGCTGTGGCCATGGCCGTGGAGCTGGAATAGGGGCGTCAGAGTCCTGGATGGTGATGGCGGCCAATGTAGCGACCCCAAAAGGGAAAGACAAAACTTCCGCAGAGATCCCGCATGCCGGGAGCAGGAGATTGCAGCGATGAATAGAGACGAAAGAAATGAGAAGATCGAGCAGTACGGTCGCGGATTCCAACTCCTCACGGACGCATTGGCAGACGTGCCGCGTGACGCCTGGACCTATAAGCCGTCGACAGAAGACTGGTCGGTGCGCGAGATCATCGTCCACATGGGAGACAGCGAGTCCATGGCGGCACTGCGCGTCCGCAAATTGATCGTCGAGCCGGGCACCACGCTGATGGGCTACGAAGAGGCCAAGTGGGCCCGCGCTCTCAACTACAACGCCCAAGATCCCGATGCCTCGCTGGAGATCATCAAGCTCACGCGACAGACTACCTACAATCTGCTGAAGACTCTGCCCGACGAGGTCATTGATCATACGGTTAAGCATCCGGATTATGCGGAGCCCTATACGTTCGACAGGTGGTTGAATATCTATGCCAGGCACATACCGGATCACGTCGACCAAATCAAGAAAACCTATGCAGCCTGGAAACGCAAGTAGACGGCGGCAAGCCGCCGCGACTTGCGATCCGTAAGGGCGCGGACCCGTCCAGCAAGGCGCAAATCTGGCCAGCCAAGAACACGGAGGACGCATGACCGTCAAGCGCATATTCGTGCTGGGCGCGGGGACCATGGGTAATGGGATCGCTCAGGTCGCCGCGACCTCCGGATTTGAGGTCACGTGCATGGACGTGATGCCCGGCGCGTTGGAGAAGGCCAAATCCGTCATCGAAAAATCCACGGCCAGGCTGCTTGAAAAGGGCACCCTGACGAACGAACAGAAGGCGGCAGCCCAAAGCATCACATATGTTGGAGATCTGGAGCTAGCTCGACAGGCAGATCTGATCATAGAGGCCGCCACAGAGAATCCCGAACTCAAATTCAAAGCCTTCAAAGATCTGGATGCTCTGGCGCGGCCAGAGGCCATGCTAGCCACCAATACTTCATCGATTTCCATCACCAAGATCGGGGCCGCAACGAGACGGCCAGACAAGGTCATCGGGATGCACTTCATGAATCCCGTGCCAGTGATGAAGCTTGTGGAAGTCATCCGCGGGCTTGGCACTTCTGACGAAACGACCCGTACCGTGCTGGAGCTCTGCAGGACGATGGGCAAGCAACCGGTAGAAGCCAACGACTCGCCGGGTTTCATCTCGAACCGCATCCTGTGCCCAATGATCAACGAAGCCGTGTTTGCTCTGCAGGAAAATATCGGCACTGCGGAAGCGATCGATACCGTGATGAAACTCGGCATGAATCATCCCATGGGCCCACTCGCACTCGCCGACCTGATCGGACTGGATGTGGTTCTGTTCGTGATGGAGGTGCTGCAGAGAGATCTGGGTGAAGATAAGTACCGCCCTGCACCGCTGCTGCGGAGGATGGTCGATGCGGGCTATCTGGGTCGCAAGACTGGCAAAGGCTTCTACACCTACCCCGCGTAGATTCGAGGAGTCGAGATCAGACTCTCCGACGGCTGTCTGCGGCAGTCGGTGTTACGAACTGGTGGTCGCTTAGAGTACGTACTGCTGCCAACTGCATGGATCCCATAACCTGATGGACCCCGTTTCCAGAGAATACGCCCTCCAGCTCGATCAGGAGGATGATCTGGCGTCTTATCGGGGCCGCTTCCT
>JBGPAT010000347.1:0-3466 GCA_041480885.1 Anaerolineae bacterium | reverse complement strand
GGCCGCGGCTCGGACAGCTGCGCCAGCGTGAGGTCGTCCTGACTGACCAGCATTTCGTCGCGGCCGTCAGGATGATGCGCCCAAAGGCTACAAGCCTTTACGTAGAGATCGACGTCGGTCGGGAAGAACTGCTCGCCCTGTGTGAAGTGGAGCACCGGTTCATAACGGCGCAGCAGTTCCAGATCCGAGGCGGAAGCGGGAGTGCCGCGGAGTGGCGTATCAGACGAGGAGTTGGTCGAGGGTTTCACCTTCAGCCACCCTGATCCGGAATATGCGCTGGACGTCCGTCTGATTGAGCGCGACAGCAATGATCGTGTTGGAGGCCATCACCAGATAATTCGGGTGACTGTAGAAATAGTCCATCAGCGAGATGCCCAGCGAGATGCCTGTCCAGGCCATTAACAGCACCCACGCCCAGCGGTGCAATCGCAGGAAGCCGATCAGGACCACTATGCCCATGAGGGACAAGGCCAGATAGGCCGCGCTGCGGAGCAGCACCAGGCCCAGTGGCGTAAGAGTCATCCCCGCGTACAGCGGTGCGGTGAGGCCGCTCTCCAGGACATGCATCCGGAGCAAAGCCTCGAAGACCTGAGCCAGGCGGATCAGAAAAAGTACAACAATGCCCCACGCGACGATGGTGACCGCGATGGGGCGTTTCTTCTCCCAGACCTTTTTCCTCTTCTGCATGGGGAAGCACTCCTGCGTCAGACACACCAAAGGAACGGGTACAATGGGGTGACCAGCAGTATAGCATATGTGTTATCCGAGGCACGGATGACTCCCAGTCTGACGCGCGCGCTCCTCCTGCAATGCCTCGACGAATGGGGCGCATTCCCACAGAAGTTCGGACGCCTGCCGCCCGACAAACGAGCTGTATTCCTTAAAGACCAGGGCTTTGCCTCCCAGCATGACCTGCTGGCACATGTCGGCGCGTGGTGGCAGGAGGCCGAGGGCGTCATGGGCGATCGCGTGGCCGGGCGCTCGCGCCCGCCCCGCAAATACGACCTTGACGAATTCAACACGGCCGCCCTGACGCGGTTCAAGGAGACTTCTGAGCAGGCGCTGCTGACGTGCTATGAGTCAGAGCGGCAGAAAATGGTCGCGCTTGTATCATCGTTGACGGGGGATCAACTGAAGATGCGCGGGGTGTCCAACTGGCTCAACGGTGTTGTCGTCGAGCACCTGAAGGAGCACGGCATCGATGCCCCGCGCTTCCTCACGCTCGACACACTGCAACGCGAGTGGGGCGACGCCATTGAACGATTCAACGCGCTGTCCGAGGACGAGCAGAGAGCTCTCATGGCCCGGCAGGGCTTCGCTCGCCTCCGGGACTTGGCGGCGCACATCATCGCCTGGTGGGAGTACGGGCTGGAGGCCATCGACGCCGTTTCAAAAAATCCGAGCCACAAGCATCCCGAGCCCGACGTTGATGCCTTCAACGCGAATGCCGTGCAGGTCTTTGGGCAGCTTGAGCAAGAGGAAGTGTGGAAGAAGTACGAATCCACCCGCCAGGCATTGATCGAGCTCGTCATCAATCTTCCAGAGGAGACCTATACCCATCCGGAGGTGCAGGCCTGGCTCCGGTCGGATGTGATCGCCCACTACTACGAGCACGCGGTCTGAAAGCGCGCCCGGCTCCGGCGGTCACACGCCTTCGATGACCACCATGTTGCTGTGGGCTGCCTGATGTCGGAGCTGCTGGATGGGGCGGTAGTCAGGTGAGTCGTGCCACTGCTTGGCACGCTCCAGAGTATCGAACTGCAGGATCACCAGGCGTTTTGGCACCCACTCGCCCTCCAGTTTCTCAGTGCGCCCGGCACGCGCCAGATAACGTCCGCCGTAGGCCTCCACGGTCGCCGGCGCCAGCGCTTTGTACTTTTCGTAAACCGTCTGGTCCTGGACATCGATATCGACGATCACATAAGCGGTCATGGCAGCCTCCCAATCGCACTTCCATGCAGTGTAGAATATTGGTGGAACGAGTATAGTACGCTGGAATTGGGGCTCCTGGGTCCATGGAAGTTATGGAAGCAACCATGGGCTGCCCGGATTGACAATGCTCAAGAAAATATTGCATTCTCCAGTTCCTCCTAAGGCAAAAGCCCAGACCGTCATCGTGGTCTCAGGTCTGCCGCGCTCGGGCACCTCGATGATGATGAAGATGCTGGCCGAGGGCGGCGTGCCCGTGGTGACCGACTCGGTCCGCGGCGCCGATGAGGATAACCCGAACGGCTATTTCGAATTCGAGCCGGTCAAGGCGCTGACCGAAGGTCAGCACCAATGGCTGTTGGATGCAGACGGCAAAACCGTGAAGATCGTCTCAGCTTTGCTCGAGCACCTGCCCCCGCAGCATCACTACAAGATCCTGTTCATGGAGAGAGCGATCCAGGAGATACTTGCCAGCCAGCAGAAAATGCTGGTGCGCCGCGGCGAGGCCTCCAAAGCCAATGACGCAGAGATGGAAGCCCAGTTCCGGGAGCACTTGGCCGCCATCAAGTACTGGCTGGCGCGCCAGCCCAACATGGACGTGCTGTATGTGGACTACAACCTGCTGCTTTCCAACCCGGACAGTGACTGCCAAGTCATCGCAGATTTCCTGGCCGTGCCGATCGACGTCTCCAAGATGCGAGGCGTGCCCAACGAACGCTTGTATCGGAACCGGGCGACAAGTCCCCAGGAGGGCCCAGCCGGCGGAAAGCCCTAGAATCAGGATAACTTCGTGTCTTGACTCTGCCGCCCTTTGAAGTATAATCGCCCTGTTGGATGTGAAAATCAAACATTGTACCGCAAGCGCTTGAGGAGAAAAACCCTCGAAGCGCTTGCCTTTTGTTTGTCTCTCGTACAGGCCGACTACACGCTATACAGAGACGCGCGCTGATCAGTTCGCATTTCGTGGCAGGGAGAAAACCGAGTGGAAACCAAGGGATTAACTGCGCTCCGCATCAGCCTGGCCAGTCCTCAAACCATCCTATCCTGGTCATACGGCGAAGTACTGAAGCCCGAAACCATCAACTATCGCCGCCTGCGACCCGAAAAAGATGGCCTGTTCGATGAAGCCATTTTTGGCCCCACGCGGGACTGGCAGTGCTATTGCGGCAAGTACAAGAACCCGCGCTACAAAGGCATTATCTGTGACAAATGCGGCGTCGAAGTCACCCGGGCCGCCGTGCGTCGCGAGCGCATGGGTCATATCTCGCTAGCCACGGCCGTCGCGCACATCTGGTACACCCGGCGCATCCCTTCGCAGCTCGGCATGCTTCTCGACATCTCACGGCGCAACCTGGACCGCGTTCTATACTTTGCACAGTACATCGTCACCTACGTCGATGAGGATGCCCGCAAGAAGGCCCTGCAGCGCCTCGAGGATGAGATCTCGGTCTCCGAGCGGGAGCAAGCCGCGGGCGTCAACTCCAAGATCGCAGAAATCAAGACCCGGCGCGACCACAGGCTCGGCGAGATCACCCAG
>JBGPAT010000346.1:0-3469 GCA_041480885.1 Anaerolineae bacterium | reverse complement strand
ATGTAGGTGGGTGCCGGACCATCGGCGGCGGAGAGCGTCTCGACATACAGGGCGGTGACGACGCGGGCGCCGCTCTCCGAAGCGATCTGGTCGGCGAGGGCGGTATTCTCACCAACATCGAGAAAGATCGCAGGGACGCCGCTGGTCTTTATGGTTGTGATCAGGTCCGCCATTTGCCGGGGCGAGGGAGCGGCTTCATTCGTGAATCCGGGGATCACCGCACCGACCACTTTGAAGCCGTAGGCCTGCGCGAAATAGCCAAGCGCATCGTGGTTAGTGACCAGCAGACGCTTCTCAACGGGCAGCTCCGCCACCTGGCTCTTGATCCATTCGTCAAGGGCCTTGAGCTGCGCGGCATAAGCGTCCGCGTTCGCGGCGTAGTCCGCGGCCCCGGCGGGATCGGCGTTGGTCAGTCCGTCGCGTATGTTGGCAGCGTATTGGATCACGTTCAGCGGGTTCATCCACATGTGCGGATCGCCGCCGGTTTGTTGCCCGCTGGGATCGGGATTTGGCGTCAGGCCATCGCTGGCGACCACTCTCATGGGCTGGACTCCGCCGGATTGGAGCGTTTTGGTGAGCCAGGATTCGTACCCAAGTCCATTGACGATCAGCACCTGGCTCTGAGCGATCCTGATCGCGTCCTGGGGCGCAGGCTGGAACTCGTGCGGATCGATACCGGGCGGCAGCAGCGACGTGATCGCGAGTCGTTCGCCGGCCACATTGCGAGCGACGTTGCGAGTGATGTCTGCGAGGAAGGTCTCGGTGGCGAGCACATGGAGTTCACCAGCCTGAGTTGGGGTTGCGGCTCCGCCCACTGCGGTGCAACCCGTGACCAGCAGCGCAGCCAGAAACAAGGACCGCAAGACCGTGTGCATCTTCGTTCTTGCGGCGTTCACTCATTGCTCCCTAACAGGTGCCTGAAGTGCTCACTTGGACCATACACTTGCAGCGTGGATTCGCGAAGCTCATAACCGGACTTACACAGGACTGCAGCCGTCGAGACATGATCAAGTTCGCGATTGGGAGAAAACTGCAAGCGGTTTCGAATCAAGGCAGCGTGATCTGCGTGATGCCGGAAACACCCGCTTTGTTCTGCGCCACAATATCCGCGTGCGATGTCTGACCGCAGGAATCGTCCACTTCGAAGGTCATGCTGGTGTCATTTGTCCCAAGGCTGTAAAAGCCCGGGATGCCATTCCTGCAGGTCCAAATTTCGACGACATACTGCATCCCGGCATCGCCTGGCAGTGCATAATCCGGCAGCGGAATGGGAGTCCAATCAACAGTGACCGAACCTCCGCCGCCCGTGACTCCAGTGATCATGACTGGCCCATACTTTGTGGCCATTGGCAGCGGCGCCTTGCCGGCATAGTAGTCCTGCAGAGTCATGATATCGCCTGTGATCTGAAGCAGCTTGCTGTTGATCCAACACAGATTGTGCGAGCCGACATATTGTACGTAAGCCCAGCCGCCGTCTATCGTCCGGACGATCACTTCCACCTGCGCCTCCGCCCGTAGGCCGATTTTGTATAGGTAGCCCGCACCGGGCCCGTAGCGGCAGTTGGAGAGCTGCAGCACGGTTGCACGCAGGGACGAGACTGCCGTGCCCGTGGCTTCCGCGGTCGGCGATGCGGTGGGCGCCTGCGTGGCAGCGAGCGTGGGGCTGGCTGCTGCAGTCGACGTGATCACCGCCGCGACCGTAGGTGCAACCAAAGTGAATGTGGCGGCAGGAACCGGCGTCGGCGTCGGGAAAGCCACCCTCAGCAGGGAACAGGCCAGAAGACTGGAGGCACAGGCTGTCAGCGCCAGGAACGGACGATAGCGCGGGTAGGTCTTCATCGTATGCTCTCCTCTCCTTGGACGGAAATCGGCGATGGACGTTACTGCTGCGCGGCGCGCCCCAGGCTCAAGCCAGCGCCGCGCGGCGCACGGGGCCCGAGGGGCCGACCGGCGAGTTCGGCTGGTGCTGCTAGGGAAGATATGTGAGCGTGTGGTATGTCACAGAGCCGATCAGCAGCAGGACCACAACCCCGGCGGTCACCGCCATCACGGGTTTGGTCTCAGGCTTTTCAACACCCGCCTCTTGAGTTTGGTGCTTGGCCTTGAGTTGTTTGCCGTTGAGAGTGATGCCCGCGGCGGCCGCCACCGGGATCGCAGCGCAAAAAATGCACATGGGACTCTCCTGCTGATTGGATTGCGAGTATATCATCATTGGCGGCGGGCGCATCCCACCCGCGCGCAGAAAAGAATTCAACGGGGAACAATGGCGCATCGAGGCAATACCAATATGCGAGACGAGTGGGAGGCTGATCCCACTCGTCTCGTGATTCGGCCAGCCTGTTGCGGCGAGCTTACATCTTTGATTCGGATTTGCTCAGGGCAAAGCCGCCGCCCACCAGCGCTCCGAAGACAATCATGGCCCAGGCGTACACGCCGACCAGGAAGCGGCCGCTGAAGCCAAGGATCATGCCAAAGCCAAAGGTTTCGAGCACGAGCGGGAGCACACCCAGGATGGCGCCTGCCACGAGGGCGTTCAGGAAATTGCCACCATTATGGATGGCCTTGTAGCCCACCCAGAGGCCGTAGGCCATCAGCAGGGGCGCCAGGGATGGCGCGATAAAGAGCTTCTGCAAGTCGGGCCAGACAGCTTCGATCACGAAGTGGGTCGCCCCGGTCACGAGCAGGCTGATGACGGGCCATTTGAGGGTTTTGAATAACATGACAGTCTCCTTCTCTGTTATTGAATCGAGCGAATTCTCGCGATCCAGATCCTGCATACACTTTACCGGAACCGCGTCTGACTGTCATCGTGGAAAGCACCGAGATTTTGCTCTGGCCGGTACGTAGCTTTTTCGGTCCAGCCAGCCTCCTGTGTCCCCCGTCCCGAAAGTCTGCGCCTACTTCAACAATCCCCTTTCTACGCTCCAGGCCGCGACCTGCGCCCGTGACGAAAACCCCAACTTGGTCAGAATATTCCCCACATGCGTCTCCACCGTTCGTTCGCTTAGGACCAGCGCCGCGGCGATGTCGCGATTAGATCTCCCGCTCGCGATCATTGACGCTACCTCCCGCTCGCGGGCAGTCAGGCCCCCAAACGCCTTCTTGGCCAGCTGCTGGGATGAAGGCTTCGCGGAGCGAGGGAGCAAGGCCAACGCGTGTTCCGCAAAGTCGCTCCGCAAGTCTTCTTCAAGGATGCTACCGGCCAGCTCCGCAATCGTCGATTCCGCCATGGCGGAGGCGCTTAGCGAGTCCTCGCGGCGTCCCGCGCCTCGATACAGTCTGGCCAGCGCGGCATGCACGCGCCAGAGAGTTGGCGGTTCGTTCTGCTGCTCGGCGAGCTTGCGCGCCGAAAGCAGCGTCTGCTCGGCTTCGGTATTGCGGCCAAGCCTCAGGAGGGCGTCGCCTCGCAAGATCGACAACCGGGGGATGCCGCCCCCCTCCGCGATATTGGCCGAAGAGTCCAGCAATT
>JBGPAT010000345.1:0-3482 GCA_041480885.1 Anaerolineae bacterium | reverse complement strand
GGGCGGGCAGGATCAAATCGCCCGCCTCCAGGATCCCGCAATCAAAGTACTGCTGGCGGCGGCTGTGGAAGTCCACCCAGACGCTTACCTTCTTGATAGACAGGACCTCTTGCGTGTACGTCACGGCCCGCGGCACCGCCTGATGGATATGAGGTTGGATAATTTTGCCGATCGGGTGCCGCCTGTGTCCCATTTGCTGCGAGAATCCGTGCGGGGTCAGGAAATGGATTCTGGGCTTCGAATACTCCCGGCGCACGATGATTGCCAGGATTTCCTGCTCGACGATCACTCGCTCTATGCCCATTTCTCCAGTCAATTCATACCTTCCCGGTCGGAGAAACTACGGCACACTTTGGTGCCCGGCGGTGTCACGTCGTTCGAACCAACCCCGTTAGCTGGATCCCGCGGCTTGACCGTGAGGTTGGACTCCCGCCGTGCGCTCCACCGACCATCGGAGGATGGCTAACCCTGCAAATCGGCCCTGACGGGATATGCGCTTCAATCGCACCACTCATTATATCCAAGTCAGCGCGGCCGGCTGGGCTCGTCGCCTTACTAGCTATGAAAGGGTCTGGGTCGTTCGTCGCGATGGGCGATGGGTGAGAAAGGGCACGACATTCCAACCGATTCCGTAGCCGACCAAGATCAGCATAAGAGGCTGCGCAGGCACGCGGAATCGTTCGTGCCCGACTTCGCCCGGCGTTAGGACAAGTATCAGAACTGCCACCACAGTGATGATGATGTTCCATTTTGCTGCTGGGTTGGGTGCTTTCCGGAATGATAGGATGCCTATGACCGCCAATACATAGATGAGCACTTGATATCCGGTCAGGCCACCCATGAACAGAACGGCGCCTGGAGAGCCAGTAAATTGGTCCCCCAGAACCTCCGCGACCTTCCCGAAACCTCCGTCAAGGTAGGGTCGCCACAGATCTGGAAGGACGTAGTTGATACCCAGAAGTTGCAACCAGCGATCGAAACTCGTTCCTATGAGGACGGGAATGGTTCCCGCGACGTGGAGTTTGGCGTAGATGTCGGGATGAGTCAATATGATCTGAAGATAGTAGTTCGAGCGCCGTGGACATACATCCGGATCCTGCTCTTGCAGCTGTGCCTGCACCTCTGGCAGCGTAACGTGCTCGTATTCCGAGATGACCTTTGCCGCCATGTAATCTCTCAGGGTAACTCGATCGACAGATGAGAGCGTCGGGCAATTCCACAAGAGGCTGTTCCTAACAACCCATGGCGCGATGAGCACAACCGCCGGCCCAATCAATAGCAGTACTGGCATCAGCCTGCCGGCCGCTACGCCGCCGCGCCTACCTTGGTGGCCCGAGAAGAAGAGCAAAGCCACCGCCCACGAGATTGCAACAGGCTGGGCAAGGGGCCGGACCAAACATGCCAGGCCCACGAAAAGGCCTGACATCAAGAGCGTGCGACTATTCCCTGACATTGCCCACCTACTGATGAGAACGGCGGAGATTCCTAGCAAGACGGCGAACAAAAGCTCCGTCAGGATTGTCAGGGACCAAAGGATGGTCAACGGATCCAGAGCTAGCAGAAGGGCCGATATCAATGCAGGCAGGCTTCCCACAACACGAGTCAGGTACAGATACAAGACAAGTACCATCACACCTGAAATGATCAGTTGCGCCAGGGCCACATCGGCGGCGGCATGCCCGAGCAACGCATAGACTCCCGCCAGGAAGAGCGGGTATCCAACGGTGTTGAGAAGTTCGCCGGGCCGATCGGTATTCCAGGCATAAGCCCGACCCTCGAGTAGGGCATTTGCGATCGGAACGTATCTGTCCGAATCCGGTTGCAATGCCAGATCAGGGCGCGCGGCCACCAGAACCGAGAGGGCCAATCGGGCTAGCAGTACGGTCGCCAGGATGCAGAGTGCAACAGCGTGTCTTGGTGCTCGGACATCGTTGCCCAGATTGCCCCCGACCACATTCTTTGAAGAAGTCACACTTTCACCTCGACGGACTTGGGTCGATCCAGTCCGCCCTACAGTGCCGTGTGCGCCCACTCCGCCAGCATGCTCAAAGCGTAGAGCCGTTTGCCATGGTTGGCACGACCCTGGGCGTGCTCAGTGTGTAAGCGCTCTAATTCGCGCTCATTGAACCAGCCACGGAGGGGACTCTGCGGCTCCAACAGAAGCGCGCGGGACCATTCGAACAGTGGGCCTCGAAACCATGCCGCCAGTGGTATTCCAAACCCCTGCTTGCGATGAGACTTGACACTATCCGGCAGGTACTCTGAGAAGGCTTTTTTCAGGAGATACTTGCCCCCGCATCCCCGGATTCTCATGGAATCCGGCAGGCGCGCAGCCCACTCAACCAATTCGTGGTCGAGGAACGGAGAGCGTCCCTCAAGTGAAGCCGCCATCGTCATGCGGTCCGCTTTGACCAGCAGATCACCGGGCAGATAGGTGTGAAAATCGGCAGAGAGTGTGCGGTCAAGACTCGAGCCTCGGGCCCGGTTATACTCGTCGATTGCCAGGGTCTCAGCATTACCCGCACAGAAGTCCCTCCAGTGCTCCTCGCGCCACAATGCCTGCCTCTGCCAAGGCGTGAAGAAGGAGCTCCAACGCAGGATGCTCGCCCGCTGATCGATCCACGGCAGTAGCTCGAGGCGCTTGAGTCCATTGACAAGACTGTGTCCACTCGGGCGATTGGACTCATCTGGCAGGCGGCGTGTGATGGAGGGGATTAGTCTCCGCGTGAGAAATCGTGGCCACCTAACATAGAAATTGGCGAGGGGATCGAGCCAGTATCTCTGATAGCCCGCGAAGTCCTCATCGCCCCCATCGCCGTTCAAGGCGACGGTCACGTATTGGCGGGTAAGGCGCGAAAGATGGTAGAGCGGGACGGCTGAGGCGTCCGCGAACGGCTCGCCGAAGTGATAAGTGATTTCCCGCAGCGTACGGGGAAGATCGTCGTACGTGAGCATGAACTCGTGGTGGTCTGTGCCATATTTGTGTGCAACGGCCCTCGCATAGGAAAGCTCCGAGTAGTCTTCCTCGGCGAACCCGACGGAAAAGGTCTTGACAGGCACATTGCTCAACTCGGACATCAGCGCCACAACAATGCTCGAGTCGATCCCCCCGCTCAAGTGCGCTCCCAGCGGCACTTCGCTCATCAGGCGCATCCTTACCGTCTCCCGCAGGCGCTCTCGGAGCTCGCCGGCCAGATCGCCCTCAGTGCCCGTGAGTTTCGGCTGATACGAGAGATCCCAGTACCGCTTCACTGTGGCTTGCCCATTTTCCCAGGTCAGAAGGTGCGCCGCCGGCAGCTTGTAGACTCCCTTGTAGACGGTCCGGGGCTCTGGGATATATTGCAGGCTTAGATACAGATCGATCGCTTGAAGATCAATTTCGGGCCTCCGGGGAAGGCCTTTTAGCAACCCGCTCAGCTCCGAGCAGAAATAGAGTTGGCCATCCTGGACGGCATGGAATACCGGTTTCTTGCCGAGGCGGT
>JBGPAT010000344.1:0-3498 GCA_041480885.1 Anaerolineae bacterium | reverse complement strand
CATTCCTCGCACAGTATCCAGAACCAACCGAACCTTCTGGGCCGACTGAGGCAGAAACGTAATGTCGGCACGAATATCGTGCGTCATGGCTTGGCCTCGGCTGCAGGTGCCGCCGCTGGCGCCGCGGTGACTTTCTCCGCCATTTGATGGCCCCGGAAGGTTCGGGTTGGCGCGAACTCGCCCAGGCGGTGACCGACCATGTTCTCGGTGATGTAGATCGGCACGTGACGGCGCCCGTCATGAACTGCAATCGTGTGCCCAACCATTTGCGGGAAAATCACGCTCGCACGGCTCCACGTACGGATGACTTTCTTGTCGCCCTTCTGATTCATCGCCTCGATGCGCTGGAGCAGCTTGGGATGTACGTAGGGACCCTTTTTTAGCGAACGCGACATTTCAACCTCTGACTCTCAGCGCCTAGCGGTTTGTCTTGCTGCGGCGGCGCACGATGTATGGATCACTCTTCTTATTGCGGCGCGTTTTATAGCCGAGTGTGGGCTTGCCCCACGGGCTCTTGGGCCCGGGCAGGCCGATCGGCTGGCGACCTTCTCCGCCGCCGTGAGGGTGGTCCCGTGGGCTCATGGCTGAGCCGCGCACCGTCGGGCGGATGCCCTTGTGCCGCTTGCGCCCCGCCTTGCCCAGCTTTACATTACTGTGATCGATGTTGCCGATCGTTCCCACTGTGGCGTAGCAGACTTGGCGAACCAGCCGGACCTCCCCACTGGGCAGACGAACCTGCGCAAAGTCGCCTTCCTTGCCAAGTAGTTGTGCAGATCCACCCGCGGAGCGAACGATCTGGCCGCCACGACCTTGCTTCAACTCGATGTTGTGGATCAGCGTTCCAACGGGAATATTGGCGATCGGCAGGCAGTTCCCAGCGCGAATTTCGGCATTTGGCCCAGACATCAAGCTGTCACCCACCTTCAACTCCAGGGGCGCGAGGATGTAGCGCTTTTCACCATCGGCGTAGTACAGCAGCGCAAGCCTCGCCGTCCGATTGGGATCATATTCAATCGCCGCGACCGCGGCAGAGACACCGTGTTTCTCGCGCTTGAAGTCCACCAGCCGCATCAGCCGCCGGTGCCCACCGCCTCGATGGCGTACGGTGACTCGGCCGTACACATTGCGGCCGCCGTGCCTGAGGCGCGGCGAAGTCAGAGCTCGTTCAGGCGAAGACTTGGTGATCTCTTCGAAGGTGTAGGTTGTCATGCCCCGCTGACCGGGGGTGGTGGGCTTATATTTCTTCACGGCCATTATTTCACCCCTTCAAAGATCTCGAGGGTCTGACCCTCTGCCAATGTAACAATCGCTTTCTTGAAGCCTGCTTTACGCACCAGCAGACGGCGCGAGCGCGCTCGGCGGCCGCGTTTGGCGGCAGTCCTGAGGACATTCACCTTCACAACCTTGACATCGAACATCGTTTCAATGGCGTCTTTCACCATGGTCCGCGTGGCATCCCCGGTCACCTCGAAAGTGTACTGGCCGAGCTTGCTGGACTGGTAGCTGGATTTTTCGGTCACCAGCGGTCGTCGGAGCACTTCATGAATGACGGTCACGGCTCACTCCTTGCCCAGGTGCGACGATAAAACGTCGAGTGTTTTTAGAGGCAGCACGACCTTTTCGTACGTGAGCACGTCTCGAATGTTCACATATGAAGCCAGCAGGATCTTCGAGTCCGGGATGTTGCTGCTGAGGCGAATCGTCTGGACGTACGCATCATCCTTGACGGGCATCAACACCAGCGCGCTCGCATCACCCACCAGACTATTTAAGGCGCCCGCCATGAATTTGGTCTTCATTTCCTCAAATCTGAATTCGTCGACAATCACAATTCCCGACTCAGCCGCTTTGGCGGATAGGGCGCTGCGAAGTGCGGCCTGACGCATCTTGCGCGGCATCGCCTGCGTGTATTTGCGCGGGTGCGGCGTGTGGATGCGACCGCCGCCAACCCACTGCGCGGCGATGGTGGATCCCTGACGGGCGCGGCCGGTGCCCTTTTGTTTCCAAGGTTTGCGGCCTCCCCCGGCAACTTCCGCGCGCACCTTGGTCTGATGCGTTCCAAGACGGGCATTGGCCATCTGGCGTTGATACGCCTGATGCATTAAGTCGGTGTTCACTTTGGCCTCAAAGATCGCCGCGGGCAGCTCGACCTGCTTGACCTTCTCGCCCTTCATGTTAAGCACATCCACTTTCATGGCTTTTGTCCCTGTTTCTTCACGAGCTACTGTTTCCGCGTTTCTTTCAGCACCACGACGCTGCCCCGACCACCCGGCACTGCGCCATGAACGCCGATAAGATTGCGTTCCGCGTCGACCATCACCACTTTCAGATTCTGGGCAGTGATGCGCTCCACACCCATGTGGCCTGCCCGACGGGAGCCGCGATACACGCGGCCGGGTGTGGTTCCGGATGAATTCGATCCCGGGGCCCGGTTGCGATCCGAGGTCCCATGCGTGGCGTCCATTCCGTGGAAGTGATGCCGCTTCACTACACCGGCGAAACCCTTGCCCTTGCTCACCCCCACGATGTCGACCCTTTCGCCGACTGTGAAGGCATCCACCGTGACCTTATCCCCTAAGTTCACTTCCGAACTTTTGGCCCGGAATTCGCGCAGGAAGCGCAGCGGCGGGATCTTGTGCACATTCAGGTGTCCAAGCTCGCCTCCGGTCAGGCGCTTGGGATGGATCTCACTGAAACCCAGCTGCACAGAGGAGTAGCCCTCTTTCTCGGGCGTGCGTACCTGGGTAACGTAACATGGCCCAGCTTCGATGATTGTCACAGGATAAGCGACACCTTGCTCATCGAAGATCTGGGTCATGCCGACCTTCTTGCCAATCAGCCCTTTTAACATAGTCAGTTGTCTCCTTCAGCAATTCCTGCGAGACTGTCAGACGGGGCTTCGTCTGCATCATCTCCGGCAAGCGCAGTCACCCGGTGTGGCGGGACGCCCAGTATTTTGTCATCCCGCGCGGGGCCGTTCTTGCGCTTCCGATTTCAGAGAGCGGAGCCTGATTCGCAGTGGCCAGGTTCCAGTCTCCGTTGCCTGCTTCTCAGATCTTGATCTCTATATCCACACCCGCCGGCAGGTTCAGACGCATCAGCATGTCGATGGTCTTCGAATCAGGATCCAGAACGTCAATCAAGCGATTGTGGGTCCGAATCTCAAAGTGCTCGTGTGAGTCCTTGTCGATGAATGCAGAACGACGTATTGTAAAGCGTTCTAACTTGGTTGGCAAGGGTACTGGACCAACTACCTTAGCCCCGGAACGCTCGGCCGTCTCCACGATGCGCTTGGCGGATTGGTCCAGGACGCGATGATCGTATGCTTTGAGTCGGATGCGGATCTTCTGCTTCGCCATGCCTCTCCTATGTGATGATTTTGGTCACGACACCCGCGCCGACCGTCAGGCCGCCCTCGCGGATGGCGAACTTGGAGCCCTGCTCCAGCGCCACCGGTACGATCAGCTCCACCGTCAGGTTCACGTCATCCCCAGGCAT
>JBGPAT010000343.1:0-3499 GCA_041480885.1 Anaerolineae bacterium | reverse complement strand
GATCTGCGCCCAGCCGGTGAGACCGGGATACACATCGTGCCGCCGCATTTGCACCGCATTGTAGAGCGGCAGATATTCCATCAGAAGGGGGCGCGGTCCAACCAGACTCATCTCACCGCGAAGGACGTTAAACAGTTCGGGAAGTTCGTCAAGGCTCAGGGAACGGAAGAAACGCCCGAAATGGGTGAGACGGAGGCTATCCGGGAGCGGTCCACCGGCGGCGCCGAGAGCGTACGTCATGGTACGAAATTTGTGGACGAAGAACGGCCGGCCTTTGTAGCCCGCCCGCTCCTGGTGGAAAAACACCGGCGCGCCGATGAAAAGGCGAACAAGTATCGCGAGCACGAGCATAAGCGGAGAGAGCACAATGAGCGCCAACGAGGTAATGATGAAGTCGAACGGCCGCTTGATCCATCGCATGCGGAGATTGTATCAAATGTGGTATTATCCTGAGAGAGTGTCGAAAACATGAACGAGCGCATATTGGTCATCGAGGATGATCAGGCAATTCTGAAATTGCTGCAACGTGGACTGGCCTATGAAGGCTACACCGTTGATACGGCGACCGATGGCCGCAGTGGGCTGATCGTGGCGCGTGATCACACGCCGGACGTGGTCATCCTGGATTGGATGCTTCCAGGGATGGACGGCCTGGAAGTGTGCCATCGCCTGCGGACGGGGGGTTCCATCCCGATCTTGATGCTGACCGCCAAAGACACCGTGCAGGACCGGATCCAGGGGCTGGATGCCGGTGCCGACGACTACATGATCAAACCGTTCAATCTGGATGAACTGCTGGCGCGTGTGCGGGCCTTGCTGCGGCGGACCCAGCCTGAACGCGTGCCGGTACTGAAGTTCGCGGACCTGACGCTGGACACGGGGTCGCGGCAGGCGTCCAGAGGCACTCGTCTCGTGGCGCTGACGGCCAAAGAATACGAACTGCTGGAACTGTTCCTGCGGCATCCCAAGCAAGTGCTGACGCGGGAGGTCATCTTCGACCGCGTGTGGGGCTATGATTTTGGTGGTGAGAGCAACGTGCTGGAAGTCTATATCCGCTACTTGCGCCAGAAGCTTGAGGCCGACGGCGAGGTACGATTGATCTATACGGTGAGGGGAGTGGGATACGTATTGAGGGAGAATCCCTAAACCGGGGATCATCGCTCGCGACGGGCCTTGGGTATCCGCAAATTGATGTGTCTCTCCGTCTCCGGCTAACCCTGCTGTATTCAACGCTGGTCGGGGGAATACTGCTGATCTTCGGCACGGCAGTCTACATTCTAATCAATGTAGTCCTTCTCAATCAAGTCGACAACACCCTGGCGGCCACCGTCCAGGAGATTATCAACGTCACAGGAGTTGACTCGGCGGGCGAGGTCAACGCTATCAATCTCCCGTCTCTGGAGCTGACGGCAAACACCTACGTCCAGGTATGGGGAACGGACGGGAAACTGAAATCCAGCTCTCCGGGAATCGCGGGAATGCGGGTGGCGCTTGACCCGGTGGGTTTGCAGACCAAGGATCCGATCTATCGCGAAAGCAGCGTCAACGCCATCCATCTGCGGGTGCTGAGCGTGCCGCTTCGATTAGGTGTGCACCGGATCGCGGTTGTACAGGTTGGCAGCAGCCTGACGGTCGTGGATTCAGCCGAAGCAAATCTCAGCAAGATCCTCTTGATCTCGGCGGCGCTCTCAGCCGCGCTCGCGGCGCTAGGCTCATGGCTGGTCCTGGGCACTTCACTGGCGCCGCTGAAAGCAGTGACGGATACCGCTCAAGCAATCAACCGCGCGGATGACCTCTCGCGCCGTATTCCCTACACCGGCCCCGAGGAAGATGAGATTGGGAAGTTGATCCAGTCGTTCAATCACACACTGGAGCGCCTGGAGAACCTGTTCACTTCGCAGCGGCGACTGCTCGCCGATGTGAGCCATGAGCTCCGCACGCCGCTGACCGTGATCAAAGGTAATGTAGACCTCATGCGGCGCATGAGGCAGTTGGACGACGAGTTGCTGGCTAGCATTGATCAGGAGGCAGGCAGACTGACGAGGCTGGTTGGCGGCCTGCTGCTGCTCGCGCAGGCCGAATCAGGCAAACTCAGTCTCGACATGAAGACGGTTGAACTGGACGCGCTCCTGCTGGAGGTGTTCCATGAGATGCGAATCCTGGCGGGAGGGAGAGTGCGGCTCAAGGTCACCAACATCGATGAAATCCAGGTGACCGGCGACCGCGACCGCTTGAAGCAAGTGCTGCTGAACCTGGTGGGAAATGCCGTGCAGTATACGCCTCAAGGCGGTGAGGTGCTCTTGGGCCTTGCTAAAGTCGGTGAGCAGGTCCGAATCGTGGTTCACGATACCGGACCGGGCATCCCTAGCGAGGACCTGCCGTACATATTCGAGCGCTTCTACCGTGCCGAAAAATCGCGTACACGCTCGGAGTCTGGCGGCTTTGGGCTGGGGCTCTCTATCGCACAATGGATTATCGAGAATCACGATGGGAAAATCACCGTGGAGTCTCAGGAGGGGGAAGGGACGACCTTCGCGATATGGCTTCCACTGAAGGGGGCGGTTGTGAAAGTGGGTTCGGAGGGGGAACCGCAGGCGTAGCAAGCGTAGGTTTCACGATTCGCCAGTGCTGTGGAGAGATGGAGCCGCCGAATCAGCGACCCCCGATGTTGTCCAATCCGGTGGCTGGATACGCGTACGGGGCTGAAAGCCAGCAACAATCACGCGGGACGCAGGCTAGGCTCTGTCGTCGAGGGTGGCGTCCAACAGGACGTCACGTGCAAGTAGCAACGGATAGCCGAACTTGGAGCGAAAACTACTGCGCGATGCCCAGCTCTGTCCTCGCCCGGCTGCAGAGTCCGGCGCCCGCTGCACCGAGCCAGTCCGCCAGGGCGGAGGATTCGGCTGATCCGGTGACGGCATCGGCGTATATGCCACCGCCCCACTGGGCATAGCGCACGGTTTCCGCGGGCCAGTTCGATTCCGGGCTCGAAATGACACTCATGCCGCCGTTGTAGCCAGCGAGAGCTAGCCGCACATCATCCTGCCCGGCCGTGAGGGAGAGCCTGAGATAGTCTAGTCCGCGGGCAGCATTGGTATCAGGTGAATACGGATCGTCTGCGGCCAGAAAGTGGAAGGGCATGACTTGAAACAGGCCAAGTGCACCGGAGCGGGACACCGCGGAGGGATCGCCGCAGGATTCAATTTGCATGACGACCGCGACTAGATTGGGATCCAGGCCGGACTCCGCAGCCCAGCGAGCAATGGATGACCTCCAGAACTGTACCTCGGGGGTAAAGACTCGAGAAAGCGGCGACGACGCCTGGGCTGCGATCTGAGTGGCATCGCCCGAGAGGGAGATCATGGCGATGGGATCCACGACGCTGCCAGGCGCGGACCTGTGGAAGGCGACGGTTGCGAGCCCCGCGCTGATGACAAGCACCAGAAGAGGCGGCAGCACAAATCTAGAAAAGCAACCGCACCCCTGGGGCCGAGCGGGT
>JBGPAT010000342.1:0-3512 GCA_041480885.1 Anaerolineae bacterium | reverse complement strand
GGGTAGACGCAACTGTGCCGATGACGGTCTCGCGGCGAGTGCGGTGGGGTCAGGGTGGTGAAGGCGACCGGTGAGCCCCAGGCACCTGACGCCAGACTATTTGAAGGTGAGGAACTTCTCGCAGACCCATCCTTCTTGATCCCCGACCTGGACATCATACATCATGCAGCCCAGAAGTTTTCCCCAGCGCTGGTCCTTGGCAATCCCCTCCTGCCCAGGTCGGACCACGCCTACAACTGCTCCGGCCTGGAAATTCTCGTGCAAATCCACCTGCTGGCATCCGTCGCACCGAATGACGACTTGCCTCTCGCCTGTGCGGGGTTTGCATCCTGCAGCCAACACCAGGAGGGCCACCGCAACGAACAGGAGGCCGAAACGGGATGTGTGTGCTCTCATCAACGACTCCTGCATTGCGGGTTTCGAAAGCGGGGTGTCGTTTGTGATTATGACTCCCTTATTCCCCGAGCGCAAGCTGGGTCTGTTGACATGGGGTGTCTTCTGAGGTAATATAATCATGTCATGACAAGATGACAAGATTTCAAGTTGGGGTACCTCGCTTTCTTTGTCCTGTCTCTCGGTAGCCCCAGCAGCCTCTGCCTGCTCAGGACTAGGAACAGCAACTGGTTTCGATCGTGTCGCGTGGCGCAATCGGGAAAGTGCGGCTTGCAGGGAGACAGGTGCGAAAGCGCACCAGGCATGGCCAAGAGAGGGGGCGCTGCGCATGATGATTCGGGCCGCTCCATGGGTCAGTGCAGGCCGAGAGTATCAACACGCAGGAGTTGACGGGGATTCCCAGAGCCCCTGCGATATGCAGAAGAAGAATGGCCCATGGTTGCGTGTTGCACGACGACTGACATCGGACTCCGGTTGCCGACTTGGAAATCACAAAGCCACCTGGGATAGGCCTGTGCCGATCACCAGGGGCGAAACCCTGGACCATGTGGAGAATGCCGACGCGTAGCAGTAGCGCCTCACGGCGGCGCAACCCGACGAAGCGCGAGGCCAAGGACAAGGCGAACATCCCGGCGCAGGTCTTGGGTACTGTGCCACGCACGGGAGCAGTTACCATGGCCAAAGACATCGGCGGGGCCGTGAAGGAGGGACGAAGAATCTGGATCCGGACGATCATAGCGAGACACCGACAGAATCCTTATGGGTGTCTCCGCGGCGGCCCTCCGACCAGTCGAGGCGGACGGCCACGGGCCGCGGCCTATGGGCAGACCGCCCGCGGTGATACACGCGAGCGGCCTCGGCTCCCGGCGCCAGTCGGGGGCATCGAAGAGGAGAGACCGTCCGATTGTCGGTCTCGGAAGAGGAGAGAGTGCAATGAAAGGCGGACTCCGGAGTCTCTTGTTCGTACTAGTCGTCGCCGTGATCGCTGCCTCCTGCGCCGCCCCTGCGGCGCCGACCGAAGCGACACAGGCACCGGCAGCCGGCACGACCCCCGCTGCACCAGGGGAAAAGGTCACTGTGACCTTTGCCACCCTCGCCGGCTTCTACACGGATTGGGCAGAAGAAGTCTCCAGGGAATTCGAGCAGAAGACCGGGATCGCGGTAGAAATCAATAAGATCGAGTATCCCAACCTATACGAAAAGGAAGTGCTGGACGTTCTCAGCGGGACAGGTGCATACGACATCCTGACCTGGAATGTCTCCTGGAAGGCGGAATTTGCCGACAATGGCTACGTGCTCCCGCTGGATGACTACCTGGCCAAGACGGACCCGAATGAATACCAGTTTGACGATCTGGCGACGGTCGAGGTGCGGACCGGTGGACTGTGGAAGGGTAAGATCTACGGGCTGCCGTACTACACCTTCACGCCATCAATGATGTATCGCTGCGATCTCCTTGAGGATCCGGGCGAAATGGCGGCGTTCAAGGCCAAGTACGGCTACGATCTGAACACCGCCTTCATCGGCACGACCACCTACCAGAAGTTTCACGATGTGGCCGAGTTCTTCACCCGCAAGAAGGGCGCGACCCTCAAGGGCCAGGTCCTGGATCATGACTTCTATGGCATCGGCCTGATGGCGGGACGTCAAACCCAAAACGCGGATGAGATCTTCACGATCGCGTGGACCTATGGTGGCGACGTGCTGAACGCAGACGGCTCCCCGGCCGTCAACCAAGCGCCCTACCTCAAGGCAATGCACACCTACGTCGACGATCTCCTGCCCTTTGCGCCTCCTGGGTCGTTGAGCGGTTCCTACGACTTCGTGGTCGGGCAGTTCCGCTCGAACCTGATCGCCATGACCGGACCCTTCTATCTTGACCAGTGGCCGAATGCGGTCAAGATGGAAACAGAGGTGCCCGGCAGCGAACTCTGCATTGGCGGGTTGCCGGCGGGCGGCCAGACCTGGGCGGGACCCTTCACGCTCGGGATCAACAAGGCGTCCAAGCATCCCGATGCGGCCTGGCAATTCCTCAAGTGGATTACGGGGCCCGAGGCTCAGCGCAAGTTTGCTCTGGGCGGCGGCAGCACTGTGCGACTCAGCATCCTGCAGGATCCAGCGGTGTACGCCAAGGATCGCAACATGACCGGACACTTCCCGGCGTTGGCAAATGTCCTCGAAAGTGCCGGACGGTGCTGGTACACCAACTTCCTGTGGACTGCCTATGACGCAAAGATCTACGAGGAGTCGGCGCAGTGGCACTCGGCGGCCAACAGCGGCCAGATGTCCGTCGAAGAAGCCATGAGTGGCTACGCCAAACGAATAACTGAAATCTGCGGCGGGAACTGCCCACTGGTACTTGAGGGCGTCCCGAAGCAAGCCGCAGACTGTGCCTACTCATTTGACGCAAGTCTGCAGATGCGCAAGCCAAAGTAACCGTAAAGTCCAGTCAGACGGCGGAAGTATGGGGCCCCACGGGTCCCATACTTCCGCTCGGATGATGTGCACTCGGCGGCGCGACCGAACACAACGCGCCGTCAGCGGAAACGGAGAAGCGAGCGGAGGGAACCGATGGCCGAAACCACGGCACAGCCAGACCGGAAAAGAGCGAGGACGTTGTCTGATCCTTGGTACTCCGTCCTGCTCATCACACCCGCCATGGTCGTCATTCTGATCTTTGCGCTCATCCCCCTCGTTTATGCCATCAATGTTGCCTTCCATGCCGTCGACTTGACTATGGGAGGTTCCATTGGCCTTCCGGTGGGATTGAAGAACTTCCGCGACATGCTGAACAACAGCCTATTCTGGGACGCCATCGGGCGGACCCTGACGATCGCCATCGTGGCGGTCGGCGTCGAAATGCTTCTCGGGACAATGTTGGCGTTACTGATCAACCAGCTGCGCTGGCTAAAGGGTCCCATCCGCGCCCTCTTCCTCTTGCCTCTGGCCGCTGCCCCGGCTGCGGTGAGCATGATTTGGCGCTACATGTATGACAACGAGTTTGGCGTGTTCAACGGAATCGCGCGACTCCTGGGTCTGCCCACCGTCAACTGGCTGGGGGGGGCAATGACTGCCCCGCTCAGCATCATTCTGTTCGACATCTGGCAATGGACCCCCTT
>JBGPAT010000341.1:0-3528 GCA_041480885.1 Anaerolineae bacterium | reverse complement strand
TCTCGAGGGTGCCCGTGACCCGAGGCCAGATCGACCTGGCCCGGCGAGTGTTACCGATGTCGTGAGAATAAAGTGTTACCCATGTCCCGCGAATGTACCGAATCGATGCTTAACAGCTCGCTCGAGCCCCGGAAGATCGCCAGGACCTGCGGCCGACTCGGCGGGCTAGCCTCCTGTTCATTGTTGTCCTGCCCGCCAGCTGGGCGTAGAGTGGAGGCAGGGCTTGGCTGCGTCCGCCGAGCGGCTTAGCTCGGGGCCGTTGGGCGGCAGGCTATCGGAGTCCGGGGGAGAAACGATGCATGAGCTGAGTTCCCAGATTACACCGCACATCGCGAAGCGGCTGCAAGAAGAGGCGGTGGTTTGGCTTACAACGGTGAGCGCTGATGGAACACCTCAGCCGAACCCGGTGTGGTTCTACTGGGACGGTGCCGGCTTCCTGATCTACACGCCTCCTGCGACCGCCAAACTCAAGAACATTGCTCGCAACCCGCGAGTGTCTATTAACTTCGAAGGCGCAGAAGCTGTTGGCGGTGATGTCGTCGTCTTCACAGGCGAGGCCCATGTTGAGGACAGCCTTCCTGTGCCACACCCAGGATACGTGGCCAAGTACAAAGGGGCGGCCGCGGAATGAGGGCGCACCCCAGAAAATCTGTACGCCGAGTACAGTGTTACCCTGCAGGTTGTTCCTACGAGACTGCGTGTGTCTTGAATCGGCAGAGTCTCTTACTAGAACAATGCAAGGTGCCGCGGAACACCTAAGTCGAGGCGACTCGACGGGCTGCCTTCCATCCTATTGGGCTGTGTGCGCTGTCCAGTCCTAGAATGAGGCGGCGTTGGCTACTTCCGCCGAGCGGCTGCCCGCATAGATCGCGGGACTTCGCAGCGCGAGGCCATTCGGCGGCAAGCCGGAGGGTGCCTGGGGAACGCTGGCTAATGGAAACCGGTTCAATGAGGGGCGGGTTCAGCATGGTCGAAATCATCTGGGAGTTCGTCGTCAAAGAGAAGGCACGAGGCCAGTTCGAGCTGGCGTACGGCCCAGGCGGCGCGTGGAGCAAGCTGTTCGCACGATCCCCGGGCTTCCGAGGCACCAGCCTGCTGCGCGACACGAGGAATCCGCGGCGGTATCTGACGATCGACTTCTGGGAGACAGCGGCCCAGCGGGAGCAGGTGCTGGCCGAACGCGCGGCCGAGTACTTTAACCTGGACGCCGCGTTTGCTGACTGGACCGAGTCTAGGGGTGAGGTGGGAATCTTAAGCGTGCTGGCCGAGGCGACGGTGCACCCCCGTGGCAGAGCAGGGCGAACCAAAGCTGGAGAGGCCGGTCGAAGGAGCCGCCGAACAACTCGCTGAAGCTGACGCGGCAGCTGGGCCAAAGGGTGGGGCGCCAGGCCCGCCGGCCTGCGCGAGAATATGTGACGAGCTGCCCGCTTCCGCCGGGCAGCTCGTCACATAGATCGCGGGACTTCGCAGCTCGAGGCCGTTGGGCGGCAGCGACAGCGCGCTGTGAGATGAGGAGGTATGGATGCGGTCGGTCGCGCGGGTCCACAATGCCCATGATGTGAACCAAATCAGCCTTACATTCGGGGACCGCTGGTCAACTATCACGATCCCCCCGAAGGCGTCGGGATTCGGGTCAAGTGCCTCCGGTGGAGAGTTGCTGATGCTCGCCCTCGCAACATGCTACTGCAACGACATCTATCGCGAGGCGGCAAAGATGGGCATTGAGTTGACGGACGTCGAGGTGGAGTGAGGTGCTGAGTTCCCTGCGGAGGGCCAACCCGCGAGCGGGATAGCGTACACGGCAAGGATCACAGCCAAGGCTCCCGAAGCACAGATTCGCGAGCTTGCCACCTTGACCGATCGCCGGGCGGAGATCCATGGCACAGTCCGGGCAGCAATCCCGGTTACGCTCGCGCATGTGGACGCGTTTCCGACTTGAGGGGCTGGTTTCGCTGCCGCCCAACAACTCGCTCGATCCGAATCGGTGGGCTGTCGTCTAGGTGATCTTGATTAGGCAGCAAGCTTGGCCTATGTTGTAGGGAAGTCTTGCCCGCTCCCGCCGGGCAGCTCCCCCCGCACAAAACACGGGGGACTTCGGAGCTCCAGGCTGTTGGGCGGCCCGCCTTAAGGGCTTTGGCAGTATTATGACGGTCAGGGTTCTTGTCACTGCACTTGACAGTGAGGGTTAGGATAGTCTATGACTTGGAAGGGAAGCGTCGCGTGAATACCAAAGCTATGGCTGTGATCATGTTGAGGGTGGTCGTTTTGACTCTGCTTCTATTCGCTCTTTACTCGCTAGACTTCCTCGCCCTGAGCCTGGCGAAAGGGGTACAGACTGCACCGGCGATAGTCCTGGTCGTTTCCTTTCTCCACGCCAGCGTGCTCAGCTTTCCCCTTGTCCGCTCTAGGTGGTATGGCTGGCGGCTGATTGGCGCTATGTTCCTGCTGTTCTATGGTGTGATGTACCTCATGACGGCGATTGAGGCAGTGTATCTCCCCGAGATACTTCCCCCGCATCTGGTTCTCAGCCTGCTGGTGAATGGGGGCATAACCGCGGGTGCCTTCTCAATATTCGCGGTCTGGGTTCATGGACGCATGAGAGGGGATGGGGAAGGACAGGAGCCGAACCAGCGACTGGTGATGTCTTGGACACAATGGGTTTGGAAGCTCGCGCTGAGTGCGGTTAGTTACGTCTTCCTGTATATCTTGTTCGGTGTGTTGGTCTTCTTGCCACTCGCGGGCGCCTTGGATCCGAAGGCCTTGGCGGAGGCCTCTGCGCTCAGTCTCCCTAATTGGATTATTCCGTTCCAGGCAGTGAGAGGTTTGATGTGGGCGGTTCTGGCTCTGCCAGTGATCCGTATGATGAGGGGGCATTGGTGGGAGGCTGGTCTTGCAGTGGCCCTGTCGTTCGCCGTGGTGATGAGCGCTAACCAACTCCTGGCTCTGGATATGCCCGCCGGATTGCGGATGGCTCACATTGCAGAGCTATTTGGCGAGAACTTCGCATTTGGCTGGATCGTCGCCTGGCTATTCCATCGCCGGCATGGTTCTCGGCGCTAACTACTTCGAGTCATCACAATGTAATCTTGCATGTTCAACCTCTGATTAAGAATACTGACTGGATCAACGCTGTGAGCCTCCATCGGCAAGAGCTGATGCGCGGCCCAACAACTCATTGGAGCCCCTGAAGACCACCGGGACCTGCGGCCGACTCGGCGGGCAGGCCCCAATCTCATAGGGCATGGCCTGTTCTCCAGCCCTAGAATGCGGAAACGTTGCCCGTTTCCGCTGAGCGGATCCCTCCGCACAAAAAACGGGGGGACTTCGCAGCTCGATGCCGTTAAGCCGCTGCGCGGTGCCATCTCCAAAGGAGGGACATAGTGGCTCATCCCCTTGTCGAGCAATTGCGCTTCGGGCTGCTCGTAGATGTAGTCCACCTGAACGTCCGTCTGCCCGGCAGCGTCTTGCCCCTCGATCGCTTCCACGGGCAGCAATTTTTCGACCTTAAGGTTGGGCGTTAGAACGGTC
>JBGPAT010000340.1:0-3542 GCA_041480885.1 Anaerolineae bacterium | reverse complement strand
CCAAGCGAGTTCGCGGCGCTGGCGGCTCGCCTTCAAGCCGTCCTGCCAGCGGGCATCGGCATCGTCGGCATAGAGAACGTAGATCCCGCAGGACCAGCCTTGCCGTCTCAGGTGATAGCGGCCGACTATGAGATCTGTCTGAAGGGAACCGTGGACTGCCTTGAACTCCATCGACGGATCGAGAACTTGCTGGCAAGGGCAGCATTACCTCGCCAACGCCGCGGCAAGTCCTATGACTTGCGGCCACTGATCGAAGGCCTGAGCCTGCCATCCGACCAGTCACAGGCGCGGCCTCGCATCCTGCTGCGACTCTCAGCCCGAGAGGGAGCCACAGGCCGCCCGGAGGAAGTCCTGGATGAGTTGGGGATTCGCTTTGAGGATGCGCGGGTGGAGAGGACGAGCTTGATTTTTCGGCAGTAGCCAGTAGAATGCCTTGCGGGGCTTTCTCCCTTATCTTCCGCCAAGACTAGAATGATGCCGTTCCTGATCAGCTTGTTGTTTGCATTCATGCCTGCATTCCTTATGGCCGCGGTGGTCTACTGGCTCGACCGCTACGAGAAGGAACCCTTGATCCTGCTGGGCGCGGCCTTTGTGTGGGGCGCGGTGATCGCCGCCGCCGGCGCATTTGTGATCAACACGGTCTTCGGCATCGGCATCTACGCGCTCTCCGGATCGACGGACGTCGCCGATCAGACGACGGCCTCACTCGTGGCGCCTTTTGTCGAGGAGGGTTTGAAGGGCCTGGCAGTCCTGATGGTATTCCTGGCATTTCGCAGCGAGTTTGATTCCATTCTGGATGGCATCATCTACGCCGGTATCACTGCGCTGGGTTTTGCCGCAACAGAGAATGTCCTGTACATATATGAACACGGCTATCTTCAAGACGGTTGGAACGGGCTGTGGCAGCTAGTCTTCGTTCGCGATCTGCTGGTAGCCTGGCAGCACCCGTTCTTCACGGCCTTTACCGGCATAGGCGTGGCGGTGGCGCGCCTGCAAAAGAACATCCTGGTCAAGTTGATCGCCATTCCCACCGGTTATGCATTCGCGGTCTTCGCGCATGCGTTCCACAACGTTGTCAGGGACATGATCGGCGGCATGGAGGGACTTGCGGTTGGCACCCTCGCGGACTGGTTCGGCTGGGCAATCATGGCCATCTTCATATTGTTCATGATTGGCCGCGAACGGGGACTGCTGAAGAGGCAATTGCGCGAGGAGGTCACGGCGGGTGTCATATCGGATTCGCAATACGTAAGAGCCCTTTCCCCATTCACTATGAGCACGGCCTTCCTCACTGGAGGCCCGTCGGCATCCCGGTTCTTTCAGGTCTGTGGAGAACTCGCTCACAAGAAGGACCAACTAGAGAGGCTGGGCGACGAATCTGGCAACGCAGCGCGGGTGCAATCGCTGCGCAGGGAATTGGCGAGCCTAGGCCCGACCGTAAGATAGAGGTTGAATCGAGACTCAAGCTCGTTGAGACTCTAGGCAGGCCGGCACCTAGGCGCGGAAAGCCAGCATCGGAAATGCCGGTATGTGTTGGGAGCGGCGTTGAAGAATCAAGCGGCCTAGCAGGGGATTTTCCCCGCCGCGGCTGTATGATAGAATTCGAAGTCGTGCCCCTGTAGCTCAGCGGATAGAGCGTCGGCCTCCGGAGCCGAAAGCGAGAGTTCGAGTCTCTCCAGGGGCGCTTGGTAGTGTATCTTGGCCGCCTGCGGGCGGCGCTTTGTTTTGTGCGGGCTCCTTATCCGGTTCTTTCCAGAGCAGGGCCCCACCTACGGGGTCAGCAGCGTTAGAATGGAAAGGTGCGAAGGATCGATCTGCTGCTAGTCTTGATGCCGTCGTTGGTTGTCGGCTGCGCAACGAGTTCCCCCTCCGCTGCGCCTGCGACCGCCACACAGTCCTTCATCACTGCAACACTGCCATCCCTTTCAAGTTCAACTATCGCTTCAGAACCAGCCACCCCGACCGCGCCTCCGACATTGGCGCCAGTCCCGGGGATCACGACCGCCCAACTGAATGTGCGCGGCGAGCCCTCATCCGCCAGTCCCCCACTCGGCCTCATCGGGCTGGGCATTCAATTACAGATACTCGGCAAGGATCCCAGCGGCAGTTGGTACGAAATTGAATATGCAGGAGGCAAGGACGGAAAAGGGTGGGTTACGTCCCAATACATCGACGTGCGGGACAGCAGCGCGATCATGGTAATCGGCAGTACGACGGCTGGCAGCCTCAGCGGCACGATCACTCAACAAGTCAATGTCCGCCGAACTCCGGGGACAGATTCCGAGGCCGTGGGAATCCTGAATCCAAAGGATGTTGTAGCGGTGATTGGGAAGGACGGCTCAGGTTCGTGGCTTCAGATCCAATTCGCGCCTGGATCCGAGGCGAAAGGTTGGGTGGCTGCCAGCTACGTGCAGACGACCGGCATTGAGAGCCTTCCGATCATCGTACAGAATGGCGAAGTCGTGCCCACAGAAACACCGGCCGCGAGCTCGGGAACAACCGCCACTCCGTCATTCGCGCCGGCGCGGGAGGACAACGACTCCGCAGCGTCACCGGCCGTCACCGTAGCATTCTCGCCGGCGGGCATGGGCTCGCTGCTCTATTCGAGCGACGTCTCGGCGCCCCAAGGTGATGCACAAGACTGGATCGGTTTCACACCCTATGGAAATCGCGTTGTGGTCGACCTTGTGTGCACGGGCAATGGCACGATAGAGGCGGAGCTCACGCAAGGTGGGGCGGCGGTGCAGATGGGCGGGCGGCCTACGTGTGGCAACATCACGGTACTGAGCCTTTCCCCGCGGATGGCGTATGTGCTGAGACTCTCCCTCAGTGCCGGTCCGGCGGCATTGGAATACTTTCAGTACACCCTCAGTATTGACGGTCAACCCTAGGCGCCGCGATAACTCCCGCGGAATCAAGAGCTAGCGTCTCGCGGCATCCGTGCCTCCTAAGAAGATATAGTTTGTGGGGAATTGCACGAAAGTAGGTTTTATGGTAGATTAATGTTTACTTGAGGAAAGGGTAGGGACGTCATGAATGCGGACAAGATTCCCGACATCATCATTGGACGACTGCCAATTTACCTGCGCGCCCTGCAGCGAATGGCAGAAAAGGGTATGTAGACAACCTCGTCACAGGAACTGGGCGATTACGTCGGGATCTCTGCAGCGCAGATCCGCAAGGACATTTCGCAGTTCGGTGAGTTTGGCAAACAGGGAACGGGCTATTCAATCCCCTTCCTGATCGACAAACTTCGGGAGATCCTCAACGTCAACCGCATGTGGGACGTGGCCGTAGTGGGTGTTGGAGATATGGGCCATGCCCTGGCCCGCTATCAGGGCTTTTCAAATCGCGGCTTCCGCGTAGCGATGATCTTCGACGTGGACCCATCCAAAGTCGGTCAGAAGGTCGGAGACTTTGTGGTGGAAGATGCGACGAAACTCGTGGAGCGGGTGCGGAGCGCCAAGGTGAAGGTGGCCATGGTCACGGTGCCTGCTGCGGCTGCTCAAGAAGTCGCAGACCGGCTTATCGAAGCGGGCGTT
>JBGPAT010000339.1:0-3555 GCA_041480885.1 Anaerolineae bacterium | reverse complement strand
CCAATGCCTTCTTCAAAATGAACTGGGCCAGGTCCACTGAATTTGCCCCGAAGGCCCGCAAGTCCGGCAGGGCGTAGAATGTGCCATCCGGAGGGATGAGCCGAGCGCCGCTGAAGGACCTCATTTCCTGAAGCAGTACATCCCGGTTATTCTGGATGTGCAGCCGGAGGGCTTCCACCACAGACTGCACTCCGTTTAGTGCCCCCTCCGCCGCCGCCTGACTCACCGGTGATACCCCCGAGGTGGTCTGGGCGGTCACATTCGTCATGACATGCACCAGGTCTCGCGGTCCGATCACCCATCCCACCCGAAAACCCGTCATCCCATAGAGTTTGGCAACGCCATTCACGATGATAATATGCGAGTCCTCAATATCCCTTTGGGTGAAGCGCGTTGCCGGGACCGCCTCATTATCGTCAAACGTGAGCTTATGATAGATATCATCACAGACAAGCGAGATGCCCCGACGCTCGGATAGTTCCACCAGTCCTTGAATCAGCGCCGGCGGGTAGATCGCCCCGGATGGATTGTTGGGGCTGTTCACGAGGATCGCGCGCGTATACGTCGTGACAGCCCGCTCGACATCTTCCAGGCGCGGAACAAACGTGCCATCTTCGGGCGTGACGATGACCGGCCGCGCCATGCACATCTTTACGATTTCGGGGTATGACACCCAGTAGGGCGCAAGGACGATGACTTCATCCTGCGCATTCAACAGCGAATAGAGCACGTTGAAGATCGACTGCTTTGCGCCATTGGTGACTATTACGTTCTCGGGCGCGACCAGTCGATCGTAGTTCTCCTCCGTATAGCGGATGATCGCCTTCTTCAAGGACGGCATCCCGTCCGCGGGGACATACTTCACCTCTCCGCTGGTGAGCCGAGCGGCGGATGACAGAATGGCGTTAATGGGGGTTTTGTTTTTCGGCTCGCCGATGCCTAGGTGAATCACCGCCTCGCCCCTCTCTCTCAGCAGGCGTGCCTCTTCATTGAGGGCCAGCGTGGGCGATTCGGCTATTTCGGTTGCCAGCTTGCTCAACTTCATCGTGATTCTCCCGCATCGGAATTGTGATGCGATGGGGTCCCGGCCCGGGCGTCTAGTCGCAAGAAACAAATCTGGTCAGGGGCATCCTGACCAGGCGGATATTGACGGTTTACGTGCTTGGAACGGCAGGACGGGGGCCGTGGCTGCCAGCGATGATCCCGGACAGACCCATCATCGCGTCATTATACTATGCGGACCGCGCCGAAGAATCCTGCCGGCAGCGCCTATAGCAGGCTCGTGAAATCCTCCGGCGTGCCCAAGGGAAATCCTTTGGCGGAGGGGGAAATCCGGCGGATCAAACCGAGCCAGACGATCCCGGTTCCTACTTCAACATACGCGTCGAACCCGCGTTTCGCAAGTCCTTGGATCGTCTCGGTCCAGCGCACGCGCGACTGCATCTGCATCTGGATGTCTTTCCGCAGATCCTCGCCTGCACGCATCTGCTGCGCGCTGACGTTGCCGAAAATCGGGGTCTCCGCATCGTGGATGCCCGCCGCGGCGACCGCCTCGTTCCACTCGTCCTGGATCGATGCCATCAGTACCGAGTGCGCCGCGATCGACACAGCCAGAGGAATCGCGCGCCGTGCGCCCGCAACTCGTGCAGCTTCCATCGCACGCTCAACGGCTGGCTTGGCCCCGGAGATGACGACCTGCCCCGGACAATTATCGTTCGCGACCTGCACTGGCTCCTGATCTCTTGCAGCTGAGGCGCAGACCGTTTCCAACGTGGGAATATCCAGATTCAGGATTGCCGCCATACTGCCAGGGTTCGCCGCCCCCGCCCGTTTCATGAGCTCGCCGCGTTTTCGGACCAGGAGCAAACCCGCCTCGATTGAAAGTGCGCCACCAGCTACCAGTGCGGACAACTCGCCCAGGGAATGACCCGCCAGCGCCGCAGGCTTGAATTCTGGCGCAAACTCTACCAGTACTCGAAAGGCCGCGAGCGAATGGACAAACAACGCCGGCTGTGTATTGACAGTGTCGTTCAGGACCACGTCCGGACCGTCCCACATGATCCGGGCGAGGCCCAGTCCCAGAGCGGCGTCCGCCTGCTCGAAAACCTGCCGGGCAGTGGGATACCGTTCTGCCAACTCGCGGCCCATGCCCACCGCCTGCGATCCTTGCCCCGGAAAAACGAGCGCCGTCGCCTGCCCGTCAAGCCGCATGATCCGCCTCCCGCTGCAAACCCGCGACCTCGCGAGTCATCACTCAGACAGAAAACACAAGCGAGCCGTGTTTCTCACGGCTCGCTCAACCCTACTCGGCTTTCTTCTTTTCTTTCTCGACTTCAAATACCTCTCGGCCCTGGTAATGACCGCAGTTTGGACAGACCGTGTGCGGCAATCGCAGCACGCCACAGTTGGAACATGCCACCAGGTTGCGGCTGGCCAGTGCATCGTGCGAACGCCGTCGATCGCGACGGCCCTTGGAGTGTTTCCGCTTGGGATGAGGTGTCATTGAGTTATCCTTTATATACGAAGGACGGGCGCACGCCCGTCCATGATCTCTACAACGAAGCCCCACGATTATAGTTGCAGCGGACAGTGACGTCAAGTCCGAAAAGTTGTAGAATCGGAATCGTGGAAGCACGGATCGCGGTTGCCAAGACCAACAAATACGGTACCTCCGAAAGCGGCGACACTCTGGAGGCCGTGGAGCGCCCGAACGGCGGACTGTCGGTCGTCCTGGCAGACGGCCAGACATCGGGCCGCGGTGCCAAAGCGGTCTCTATGATGGTTGTGCGCAAAGTGGTCGGCCTGCTCGCCGAGGGTGTTCGAGATGGCGCTGCTGCTCGGGCGGCCTCAGACGCCCTTTTCACGGAAAAAAAGGGACAGGTGATCTCCACGCTCAACATCACCTCGGTGGATCTGCGCAGCGGGACGATCGTGCTGACCCGCAACAATCCGATGCCGGTCTTCATAGGCCACGGTGATGAGACTGACTGCCTGGGCGGCGACAGCGTGCCTCTCGGCACCTCCCGGGACGTGCGCCCGGTGATCACCGAGATAGAGATCGAAGCGGGACTTACCGTCGTGACCTACACGGATGGATTGGCGCACGCGGGCGAGCGTCGAGGCGAGCCCATGGACGTTTGCGCCGTGGTGGGCTCTCTCCTGGACGAACAGGATCCAAGCCCCCAAGAGCTCGCCGACGCCCTGCTGGCACACGCTGTGGGCCTAGATGACGGACGGCCCGCGGACGACATTAGCGTGGTCGTGCTAAAGGTCTTGCCTTTGGAGGGCGACGCTGTCCGCCGCATGAGCATCCGCCTGCCCATCTTGCGCTAGTTGCCTGCCCCAATGCTTCCCTGAGATCTGCCTTGACCGGCGCTTCTCAATTTGGCACTTCGAAAGTCCTGATGCCCGCGAATGAAAGCGGACCGCGTCGCCCGCTGATTGGCATCGTCGGGCCCTGCGGGGCGGGCAAAACCACGTTGGCAGCAGGATTGGCGGAACTGGGCTATCGCGCACGCGCCATCGCACAAGAGCATTCCTATGTGCCCTACATGT
>JBGPAT010000338.1:0-3562 GCA_041480885.1 Anaerolineae bacterium | reverse complement strand
TTGAAATATGAAGACATCCCTGCGGACGTTGTTTGTCACGCCAAACGTATTATTATGGACACATTGGGTTGCGCGTTTGGCGGTTATGCCAGCCGGGACGCTGATTCGAAAGACGGAGCGTGACGCTTCAGGGCATCCGACAAGAGGAAAGGCTAGTACCGTTCTTGCGCTACCTGGCTGAAATCATATTCAAGACTCTGAATGTGATTGTAGCGAGTTCGGCCGGACGCCCGCAGTGCCAGATGTCCTCAGTACTTCGTTACAAACTGCAGAAAACAAGAAACGGCGATACTGTCGCCGTTTCTCGGTGCTCGCAGGTGGATGCTCGTTGCTACGTGGTTCTCAAGTATTCGTCAATCGCCATGGCTGCTTTCCGGCCGGCGAGCATGGCGGTTACCACAATATCCGGCCCTGTTACGCAGTCGCCGCCTGAGAAAATGCCTGGGCGTGACGTGGCGCCGGTTGCCTTGTCGGTGACGGATATCAACCCCCAATCATGCGTATCAAGATTGGGCGTTGTCTTGCTGATGATCGGATCGGGCCAGTATCCCAGCGCCAGGATCGCTGTGTCGCAGGCTACGCTGAAGTTGGAATCCGGTACCGGCACCGGTCGGCGGCGGCCCTTTGCGTCGGGGTCACCCAGGACCATCTCGATGCATTCCACCGCTGCTAGGTGTCCATCTTCACCTGCGATGAATTTGACTGGCTGTGTCAGGAACCGGTATTTCGCGCCTTCCTCCCGCGCCATCTTCCGGTCCTTCTTCCCACCGGGCATCTCCTTTTCAGTGCGTCGGTATAGACACGTAACCTCGGCGGCGCCCATGCGCAGCGCTGTGCGCAGGCAATCCGAAGCCGTATCCCCGCCGCCGATGACCACAACGTGCTTGCCGATCCCAATTGGCTGTTTCATGTCGTTGGGTAGAAGATTCCTGGCGACATTGGCGCGGATCAGGAAGTCAGTGGCTTGGTATACGCCGGGTAGATCGGTCCCTGGCGTATTCTCCATTTTCGAGTCAACCTCCGAGCCCACACCAATGAAGAGTGCCTTAAAACCCTCCTTGAAGAGATCGTCGATCGTCTTGTCCCTTCCGATGTAGGTGTTTGGAACAAACTTCACGCCGGCCCGCTCGAACTCGTCCCATTTCTCGAACCATACATTCTTGGGGAGCTTGAAATTGGGGATGCCGTAGACCAGCAGACCGCCGGGCGCCGGTTTCGACTCGTAGACCGTTACGTCATGTCCTTTTTGCACCAAGACGTCGGCGCAGGCCAGACTCGCGGGTCCCGCCCCGATCATGGCCACGCGCCGTCCCGTGGGCGCCCCAACCGGGATGACGTATCCCGCGCTGCGCCGCTCGAAATCCAATGCAAAGGCCTCTAGTTCTCCCGTGAGCACCGGTTCATGATCCTTGTTATGGACGCAGGACCCTTGACATAGCTGCTCGTGCGGGCAGACGCGGCCGCAGATTTCCGGAAGGGAACTGGTCTGGTGATATAGCTGCGCGGCCTCAATGAATTTCCCCTGTTCGATAAGCCACATGGCAGACGGGATGTCATTATGCGCCGGGCAGGCGAGCATGCACGGAGCCGGGTCGGGGCAATGGACGCAGCGCGATGCCTGGAACATGGCGCGCTCGGGGTCGAATTCAATGACCACGGCCTCAAAATCGTGAGTGCGGTCTCGAGCCGGGCGCAAATCCAGATCGCTGAAAGGTTTGTTTGCGCGCTCTTTGCGATCTATGGCCAGAAATTCACTGGGAACGGCTTGCATACTTCCTCCGGACGCGGGAGCCTTGACGCCCAATATCATGATACCGAGAGTCGGCTCCCGAAGACAAGCCCTTATGTCATTTGTCTTTGAGACAATCATCACAAATAGTGCCCAAAGCATCTACTTTAGGTCTCTGGCCGGATTCTTCTGCAGGCCAAGTATGATTTCCGTCTTGGGAATGTCAGACAAATAGCCAGTGTTTCCGTGGCTTGCGTCCTTCTGCACAAATAGATGGTATCCTTGGACCCGGTGCCCGTCACACGCCGAATTGGCCGCGAACGACCCATTTGGGCGTTTATCGGAGTCGGGTTCTTCGATGGAGAGGCACATTTGCGGATGCGGCGGATCCCGAGGCCACGTCCGGCGTCAACTCACGAATCTCTGACAACGCCGCGGTGGTTGCGCTTCGGTGGATCTCATGGTGCACGCAGGCTTTGCTGCCCTGACGCCTGCCGACCGGTGCCAGTCATGTTTCGTGTAGGTATTCTCAGTAACCTCTCCTGATTCTGGCTGGTTATTAGACAAGGACCGCGGGAAAATTCGCCCCTGTTGGAGGAAGACAAAGAATGAAGGCTTTTCTTGCAAAAATCAGCCGACGGAATTGGATCATCCTGTGTTCAGTCCTTGTCCTCCTCGTCGTCGTGGTTCTGATTGTCAGCGGCCGAAATCGGGCTGCTTCCAACAGTGCGTATCAAACATCCGTGGTCCAACGTGGCGAACTCACCGCTACTGTCGGTGCGACGGGAAGCATCCGCGCGGTCCAGAGTGCCATCCTCAATTGGCAGACGACCGGCAGCGTCGAGCATGTCTATGTTGCTGTGGGGGATCATGTGAACAAGGGCGACGTGCTCGCGAATCTTACTCAGACCTCGTTACCGCAGAGCGTCATTCAGGCTGAGGCGAACGCCGTGGCAGCGCAGAAGGCGCTCGAAGACGCATCTTCCAAGACCGCGAGCGCTCAAGCGGCGATCGCTCTGAAGGATGCGCAGGATGCATATAAGAAGGCCTACGATTATCGCCTGTCCTTGAACGGCAAGCAGTGGATCGAGGAGGTCAGGATTAAGTACGTGCGCGGTCAACAAGTGCCCGAGATCCGATGGTTCAAAGGATATCCGGATGCGTTGACGATACGGGACGCAGACGACCAACTGGCTCTGAAGAAGGCAGAGCTTGATGATGCTCAGCGCACGTATGATCGACTCAAAAACGGCCCCAATCCGGACGATATCGCTGCTGCGCAAGCCAACGTTGACGCTGTCCAGGCCACACTGAACATGGCACGAATCGTTGCGCCGATCAGCGGCACGATTACCCAAGCCGGTCCGTTGCCAGGCGACCAGGTTGCGGTGGCAGACCCCGCATTTCGCGTCGACGATCTCTCTGGGCTGCTGGTTGACGTCCAGGTGTCGGAAGTGGATATTAACAGCGTGGCAGTTGGCCAACCCGTGACGCTGACATTGGATGCCATACCGAACCAGACCTATCACGGCCAGGCAACTGAGGTATCGCAAGCTGGCGTCACGACCTCCGGTGCGGTCAATTTCACCGTCACGGTTCAGCTCACCGATGCCGACAAACAGGTGAAGCCGGGCATGACTGCCGCAGTAAATATCATCGTGTCTGACATCAAGGATCAGCTGCTGGTCCCGAATCGTGCAGTGCGTCTGGTGGACGGCGGACGCGTGGTGATCGCGCAGCGGGTGGAGCGGGACCTCGTGCGGTGCAACGCGCTGGAGCCGGCCGTACACCTGATCAAGCTGGCTGTAGGTATGGGCGATGGGTTTCTGCGCT
>JBGPAT010000337.1:0-3570 GCA_041480885.1 Anaerolineae bacterium | reverse complement strand
CGCCCTCACTCCAAATATTGATTTCATGGCGATTGAATCGCTCCCCAAGACGCCCGTCGAAAGCGGCGACCCTGACCAAGGCATGGGCGAGGCCTTGGCCTCGCTTCACAGACGGCAGCAGGTCATCCATACCGCGAAAGTCGCCGCCGTGTGGGCCGGGCTTGTCGCGCTGCTGGTCGGCGCCCTGCTGTTGCTGAAGATCCAACCCAGCTACATGCTGGCGCATTACAACATCATCCTGCAGGGTGCAGGAACCACGATTGGGGTATCACTGGCCTCGATCGCGATAGCGACCATTCTCGCACTTTTTGGCGCCGTTTCGCGCCTCTCCAACAATTCGATCGCTCAAGGCGTCTCGGGATTTTATGTGTCGGTCATCAGGGGGACTCCACTCCTGATCCAGATCTTTATCATCTATCTGGGTCTGCCGCAAATGGGGCAGCAGCTCACCAATCTGGGTTTTCCCGAGATCGGCAGGCTTTTTATCCTGGATGCCATACCCGCGGGCATCCTGGCGCTGAGCCTCAACTACGGGGCGTATATGACCGAGATCTTTCGGGCCGGATTGCAGTCGATCGGCTACGGTCAACGCGAGGCAGCCTTGGCCATTGGGATGACCCCCTGGCAGGTGATGCACCGCATAATTCTTCCGCAGGCTGTGCGAATCATTATCCCCGACGTGGGTAACCAATTCATAGCGATGCAGAAGGACTCGGCCTTGGTGTCTATCATGGGGGTCTGGGAAATAACGTTCCTTGCGAACCGCTATGCACGACGCGACAGCAAGTACCTGGAAATGTACCTGGTTGCCGCAGCGGCCTATTGGATCATAACCATCATCTCCTCGTGGTTTCAGAGTCGGATAGAGAACCGGATGGGGAAGGCCTATGAACGCTGAGCCGATCATCCGCGTCGATGGCCTTCACAAGTGGTTCGGCATGCTGCATGTCTTGAGCGACATTTGTCTTGACGTGCAACAGCGCGAGGTGGTCTGCATCATCGGCCGCAGCGGCTCCGGCAAAAGCACACTGCTGCGCTGCATGAATTTCCTGGAGGAGCCCTCAGCAGGGAGCATCGAGATCGATCATGTGGTCGTGAATGCCGGAGGAAAGGGCCAGCGGCAGCGCCAGCTAGTCCACGATATCCGACTGAAAACCGGCATGGTATTTCAGGAATTCAACTTGTTTCCCCACATGTCCGTCCTCGACAACGTAACAGAAGGGCCGGTCATCGTGAAGGGGATGAGCAAGTCGGATGCGATCGAAATCGGCGAGATGAATCTTGATCGGGTGGGTCTGCTCTTCAAGAAGCGAGAGTACCCCGGCCGCCTTTCCGGCGGCCAGAAGCAGCGCGTGGCGATCGCCCGGGCGCTGGCGATGGAGCCCAGGGTAATGTTGTTTGACGAGCCCACGTCGGCACTGGACCCCGAGCTGATCGGCGAGGTTTTGAGCGTGATGAAGAAGCTGGCACTGGAAGGCACAACCATGCTGGTCGTCACGCACGAGATGGGTTTTGCGCGTGAAGCCGCGGACCGGGTCATCGTGATGGCCGAAGGCCAAATCATTGAGCAGGGCGAACCCTCCAGCCTCTTCACGTCGCCGACCGACCCGCGTACCAAAGCGCTGATTGAGGGATACCGCTCAGGCGGCGCGCGCTGAGCGTCTCGTGTCTTGGGCGTTCCACGGTCAAGCCGGCTCCCTTCCAGCTCAGACAATCCCCCCGACCCGACGATCTTGCAGTTTTGGGCCTGCGGGTCTATGCTTATGGCCGCAATGTGCAGGGCCACGCAGTCCGCCCTGCAACCTAAGAAGAAGGAGAAAAGATGAAAAAGGTTTGCACGCTCGTCAGTGTCTTGGCCATTGCCGGCTTTGTCTTGGCCGCATGTGCGACTCCGACCCCACCTTCGGCGATCGTCGAGACGGTTGTGGTTACGGCCGTAGTCACCGCTGCTCCCACGCCCGCGCCGGCTCTACCCACGCCAGTTGCCATGGTTGATTCCTCTCTTCTCGGTCAGAAGGGAAAACTGTTGATCTGCACTGACTTCCCGTATCCGCCGCAGGAATTCTTTGACGAGAACGGCAAACCTGCCGGAGTGGACGTGGAAATCGGCACGGAGATTGCGGGTCGACTCGGTCTGCAAGTACAGTTCGTCAACAGTGTGTTTGATACCATCATCGCCGCTGTGACAAGCGGCAAGTGCGACATCATCCTGTCCGCGCAGAACATCACTGCGGATCGCCAAAAGCAGGTCAGCATGATCCCCTACTTCCAGGCTGGCCAATCAATGGTGGTGGCCAAAGGCAATCCCGACAAAATCACCGCGCCGACGGACCTCTGCGGTAAGAGCGCAGCGGCTGAGAGTGGCACCACGGAGGCGGACTACTTGCAGGGCCAGGGAGACTACAAGACTTCCGGCGGACTCTTACAGGAGTGCACCAAGGCAGGCAAGCCGGCCGTAACCGTCGTGGTGACACAAAAAGATACGGACGCACTGCAGCAACTGCAGGCGGGGAAGGTATCCGTCTACTTTGCCGATTCGCCCGTGGCCGCCTACTATACTGTTCAGCATCCCGATCAGTTTGAACTGGCTGGCCAGATCGTCGAACCAGCAGTTGAGGGGATCAGCGTCCCCTGCGGCCAATCGGATTGCACGAATGCTCCCCTGACGCCCCTCGGCCAGGCGGTACAAGCTGCCCTCAAGAGCATGATGGCAGATGGGACCTACGCCGCTATCCTGAAGAAATGGAATCTTTCGGGCGGGGCGGTAACACTGCCATAGCACAAGAGACCTTTCGGCAATAGAACGAGTGGCAGGCTGCCTGCCGGCACCGGGCAGGCAGCCTGTCAATTTGTATCTAGAAATGGGGTAGAAACGCCGTGTATTACTTTGACTGGCCCCTATTCCTGAAATACGTCTGGCCACCCTCTGCATTGCAGGATCCGTTGATCCGAAGTGGCATTATCGCAACTATCGTGGTCAGTGTTGTTGCGCAGGTTCTGGGCGTCATTCTGGGTCTTTTTGCGGCTCTCGGAAAAATGTCGAAGTTGGCGGCTTTTCGATGGGCGGCTGAAATCTACATCTGGTATTTTCGCGGCACGCCTTTGCTGGTTCAAATGGCATTATTGTTTTTCGGGTTGGGTGTAACACATATATACAATTTCCCCGAAATCGTCATAGGCACTCTCGCCATCACGGGCGCTCTGCAGGCAGGCACGCTGGCGCTAGGCATAAACGAAGGCGCTTACATGGCGGAGATCGTCCGGGCAGGAATCGAATCGATCGACCCGGGGCAAATGGAGGCCGCCAAATCGCTCGGGATGACATTTGGCCTGGCGATGCAGCGGATCATCCTGCCGCAAGCTGCCAAGGTCATCATCCCGCCCCTCGGCAATGAGTTCAATAATATGATGAAGACCACATCACTTATGGAAGTTATCTCGGCCGGGGAATTGTTTTATGGTTTCAACCAGGTCAATGCGCGGGTGTTCAAGCCCTTCGAGCTCTTCATAGCCGCATCCCTGTATTATCTGGTCCTGACCACGGTGTGGTCGGTGATCCAGGCGCGGATT
>JBGPAT010000336.1:0-3570 GCA_041480885.1 Anaerolineae bacterium | reverse complement strand
CGAAAAGCTGGACGCGGCGCTGAATGCATTTGGCGTGGAGGTGCCCGGCTCCACATGCGCGGACGTGGGGGCATCCACCGGCGGTTTTACAGATTGTCTGCTGCAGCGCGGCGCCCGTAAGGTCTATGCCATAGACGTCGGCAATGGGGTCCTGCACTGGAAACTGCGCCAGGATCCGCGGGTAGTTATCATGGAGGAGACCAATGCGCGCTTCGTTGAGTCGCTGCCGGAGCCGGTTTCAGTGGTCGCGATCGACGCCTCATTCATTTCGCTGAGGATATTGCTGCCGGTTGTCAAGAAATGGCTGGGCCCGGTCAGAGGCACGTCATCTTCAGAAAAGACTGCGGCGGAGAGGGAGGCCGCAATCATCGCACTGATCAAACCTCAGTTCGAAGCCGGAAGGAAGGATGTTGCACGGGGCGCGGGGGTGATTCGCCACGCGGGAATCCATGCGCAGGTCCTGCAAGACGTGCTGAGTTTCGCGCGGGCCGAGGGTTTCGGAGCGCACGGGCTGATCAAGAGTCCACTTCTGGGACCCAAGGGGAATGTTGAATTTCTGGTCTGGCTGAAGGCTTCGCCGGCGGACAGCGCGATGGATGAACTGATCGAAAGCGCATTATCGGCACCTGCGAAGCTATAGAAATGAATTCGGTTATACTTCGTTCGCCCTCATGACCTCCCATATAAGGAATTTTTGTATTATCGCGCATGTGGACCATGGCAAGTCCACACTCGCAGATCGCCTGCTGCATCTGACCGGCACTGTGCCGGACCGCGACACCACTGAGCAGATCCTCGACACGATGGATCTGGAGCGGGAGAAAGGCGTGACGATCAAGGCTTCAGCCGTGCGCATGAACTACGTTGCCAAAGACGGCAATGCCTATGAACTAAACTTGATAGACACCCCGGGCCACGTGGACTTTGGCTATGAGGTGAGCCGCGCGCTCAAGGCGTGCGAGGGCGCGCTGCTGGTCGTGGATGCAACTCAGGGTATCGAAGCCCAGACCCTGGCGAACCTATATCAGGCCGTGGACGCCGACCTGAGCATCATTCCGGTCATCAACAAGATCGATCTGCCATCGGCGCGCCCCGACGAAGTTGCGGAGGATATTGCTGCGCTGCTCAGCCTGGATGCAGACAGCGTCATGCGTATTTCGGCCAAGGAAGGCTTGAACGTGGGCCAGGTATTGGAAGCCATCGTCGAGCGGGTGCCGCCTCCGAAAGACGAGCCTGACCGGCCTCTGCGGGCGCTGGTCTTCGACTCGCATTACGACTCCTACAAGGGTGTCATCGCCTACGTGCGCGTGATCGAGGGTTCGATCAAGCCGACGGACACGCTGCATATGTTTGCGACCAAGGTCGACCTCAAGCCGGTCGAAATCGGCATCTTTGCGCCGGACATGCGGCCAGTGCAGAGTCTGAAGGCCGGCGAGGTGGGGTACGTTGCCACAGGTCTCAAGACAGTTCATGATTGCCGGGTGGGGGACACCATCACGCTCGCCGCGGCACCTGCGCAAGAACCTCTGCCGGGGTATCGGAATCCCAAACCGATGGTTTTCGCAGGGATCTATCCGGTCCTGGCTGACGACTATCCGGAGCTGCGGGAGGCGCTCGATAAGTTGCAGCTCAATGATGCCTCGCTGACGTTCGAGCCCGAGACATCCCAGGCGCTCGGCTTTGGTTTCCGAGCAGGTTTCCTGGGGCTTTTCCACATGGAGATCATTCAGGAGCGGATCGAACGCGAGTACCTGCTCGATGTGCTGTTCACGGCACCCTCAGTGGAGTACGAAGTCGCCCTGCTCGATGGCACGACCGCAGCGGTTGATTCGCCGGCCGCGCTCCCGGATGAAAGCAAGATCGTTGAGATCCGCGAGCCGTGGATGACGATCGAGATCATCACGCCGACGGAATTCTACGGCCCGATCATGGAGCTGGTCACGGGCCGACGCGGCATCTACAAGTCGCAGGAATACCCCGCGCCACACCGCGTGCAGCTCAACTTCGAGATTCCTCTCTCAGAGATCATTGTGGATTTCTTCGATGATTTGAAATCGCGCACCAAAGGCTATGCCTCGCTGGATTACCAATTCCTCGAGTATCGCCCCGATCAACTGCAGAAGCTGGAGATCCTCGTCAATGGCGAACCCGTTGACGCTCTGGCGGCCATCGTCCATGAGAAGGATGCGTACCACAAGGGACAGAGGCTCATCACGAAGCTGAAGGGGATCATCCCGCGCCAGCTGTTTGACGTGGCGATCCAGGCCGCGGCCGGAGGGCGCGTGATCTCACGCGCCAATGTCAAAGCCACGCGCAAGGATGTGCTTGCCAAGTGTTATGGCGGCGACATCTCGCGCAAGAAGAAACTGCTCGAAAAACAAAAGCGTGGCAAGAAACGCCTCAAGATGGTTGGAAATGTCGAGATCCCGCAAGAGGCCTTCATGGCGGTGCTCAAGTTGGAAGAAGAGTAGTCCCCCCCAGCTGACGCCGCGGGCTTGAGGAAAAGCCCAGCAATGTCCCAGTTTCTGAAAGATGCCAAACGCTGGCTCCCCGGAGCGCTTATCAGCATCCTGTTGATAGGCGCCATCCTGTATTTCGTGGATATCCCCAGGGTCTTCAACGCCATCCGTTCAGCCGACTACCGGATCCTGGGAGCAGCGGGAGTAGCGGCGTTTGCATGGATGTTCGTGCGCGCCATTGTCTGGCGTACGCTATTGCGCGACCGGCCTTCTTATCGCGACACGCTCCTGGCGCTAAGCGAAGGCTTCTTATTGAACAACTTCCTGCCGTTCAGGCTCGGGGAGATCGGCCGTGTTTTCCTGTTGAGCCGCAAGACCGGCATCCCGTTTGCCGAGATCCTGCCCACGGTCGTTATCGAGCGTGCGGTGGACTTGGCCTTCAGCGCGGCTATCCTGCTGGGCGCGCTGCCCTTCGTGGTCGGAGCGAGCGGAGCGAACCGGATCGCAATCATCCTGGGCGCGATCATCCTGCTCGGGCTGGCATTCCTTTATGTAATTGCACGCAATCGACAGGCGGCGTTGGATCTGTTTCACAAATGGAGCGCCCGCTGGCCGGCATTGCAGCATTTCGGCGGCGGCTTGCTGGAATCGTTTCTCACGGGCCTGGGCGTCCTAACGGATGGCTGGTTGTTCGCGCGCTTCCTGTTTTGGATGGCGCTCAACTGGGCCATGGCGATTGTTAACTACTATTTGATCATCCGCGCTTTTTTCCCGGAGACACAATTGGCCTGGGGCATGTTTGGGCTCGGTGCAGCGGCGTTTGGCGGAGCGATCCAGTTGTTGCCAGGAGCGGTTGGAACGTTTGAAGGCGCCTTTGGCGGAGCCCTGACTCTGCTGACCGGTGACCAGTCCACTTCTCTGGCCGTGGCACTGACTGCGCGCTTCCTCAACTATCTGACCAGCATCGTACTGGGAGGCTATGGGCTCGCGCGTGAGGGCCAGACTCTCTCGGGCATCTACCAGCAACTTGTGAATCTAAGATCGAGGGGCGAGACCGATGATCCCGCTGTATGACACGGTGCGGTCACGCAGCTTTCCGCTGGTCAACTGG
>JBGPAT010000335.1:0-3576 GCA_041480885.1 Anaerolineae bacterium | reverse complement strand
GTGCCTGAAAGACCTGGTGCTCGAGATGCCCGGCGGCTATCATGTCTCCGCCAACCGCTATGGCACGATGCGACCAGGGATACAGGCCCGTCAGCAGCGAGGCCGTGCCAGGCACGGTGAACGTGCCCGCAGAGTAGTGACGGTGGTACACGATCGCATTCTTCGCAAATTGCTCAACGTTCGGCATCGTCAGGCGCGGATAACCGTGCATCGACATGTGATCCGCCGACCAGGCATCAAATACCAGAACAATGATGTTGGGTTGGTCACCACTGGGCGATAGCCTGAAGCCACCCACCATCCGCCGTACCACAGCCGCCAGCGGCGCAAGCGACAGCATCTTCAGAAAGTCTCGCCGCGAAAGTCCGACCCTGCTATACATATTCCTTCAGCGAATCAGACGAACTGCCACCACCGCCAGACCGATCACATCCAGCGGAAGATATATGAATAACATGATCGATATCTGATCCACCAGAAACACGATCCATCTCTGCACCCGGCCTACCTTCGCCACCAGAACCCACAACCCCGCAAACACAATCAGGCCTCCGCCAATATACTCGTACAAAAGATACGCCTTCGATCCCGCATACGCAAATTCCCCGTAGCTGATACTGTTCTGCAGAAATATCGCCCCGATGACCGCCGCCAGCACAATCAGAAAGCCCTTGTACACAAAGCCCTTCCGCAACCACTTCGAGGGAAGCACACCAGCCAGAACCACCAATAACCCAGCACACAAGAGGGTCTCCAGAAACGCAAAAACCATGTGATAACAAAAAATCGCAACAACTTCAAGAGATCGATACTTCAAGATGAACGACGGCAGATTAAACAGGAATGCCTGCACCGACCAGCTGTGCACCACAAAAACCAATACCCCACTGAGCGAGACTATCTCATTCCAGGCAGGCAATCGATTTCTCAGGAAACCCAAAATCCGAGGCCCTTTCCTCACCTGCCGCCCCGCCTTCGTTCCAGGACTGTCCAAGTTACGCGACCTCGGACGCTTGGACACACCCTTGCCCAGCCACTCCCGGCACATTCAGGTTTCTTCATTGGCGAGAACCCGAAATATAGTGCTCCAGCTGCGTGATCACGAACTTCTGATAATCCACAACTTCCTTGAGAACATCCCGTACCGAGAGCAGACCGAGCAGTTTACCATTCTCGTAGACCGGCAGGTGCCGGATGTTCTTGTCGATCATCACAGCCATGCATTCTTCCAGCGACTGACCGGCCTCCACATACAGAACGTCCCGCGTCATGATCTCGCTAACGCTGGTTTCTTTCCCGGTCTTGCCGGCTAGCTCAAGCTTGCGTACACAATCACGCTCAGAGAGTATCCCGGTCACCTTGTCGGCGGTCATCACCAGCACCGCACCAATGTTCTTGTCGGCCATGAGGCGCAGCGCCTCGAGGACACTCGAGCTGGGCTGTACCGAAAAGACCCGACTGCCCTTCTGTCGGATGAGATCACGAGCATTGTGCATGGGGGAAACTCCTTTGGCGGCAGGATTGGTGGAAGTATAGACTCAAATTGCGCGACTGGCAAGCGGCCGTCGGTAGAGCCTGCCGAGGGCTGCGGGCACCGGGTCGGGACGGGGCTCTACCAGCGAAAAACCACCGCCGCGACCGTCAACGCCGAGGCGACGACAATAACGACGGAAGCCCAAGAAGTGAAGTACTTCTGGAAGCCATTATTCACGTGAGCACCCATCAGGTCTCTGCTGCTCGCTAACTTGATCAGATAGTAGAAGACCAGCGGGAGGATCATCGCGTTTAGTGTTTGTGTGGCGATCGCAAAGTGGAAAAGTGAAATCCCAGGGATCGCGGTAATCAAAGCCGCGGCCGCCAACTGGATCACGAAAAGGATGTAAAACGTCTTGCTCTGCTGGTAGTCAGTATCCAAGCTGCCCGATATTCCAAAGAACTCAGAGAAGGCATAGGCGGTCGAGAGTGGCACGATAATCAAGCCCATCAACGCCGCCGCCAATATTCCAATGGCAAACAGCGTTCCGGCGAGATCGCCCGCAAACGGGCGGATTGCTTCAGCGGCTTGCTCTCCGGAGGTCAGGATGATACCTCGCGCAAACAGCGTGGAAGCAGTGGCCACAATCATGAAGAAAGAGAAAAAATCGGTCAGAAACGCTCCCCAGTAGGTTTCGAGTTGGGAGTACTTGAGCGTTTCCGGGTTCATCTTCTTGTCAAATGCGAAACTACTGATGAAAAACTGACCCCATGGCGTAATTGTAGTGCCGAGCACACCCATGCCAATGATGAGGTAGCTGCGGATGAACTCGCCGCTCCACGTGACCCCGTGAGGGTAGAGCAGATTCGTGAAAGCCAGGTTCCAGTCCGGCTTGGCTTTGACCGCGGAGATAATGTAAGTGAGATAGAACAATGAGACTACGAGCATGACGTTTTGGGTTAATTTGTAGTTGCCCCTCGTGATAAACACAAATGAGACCAGTAGAATCAAGATGACGAACGGCATGGTGGGAATATTTAGCATCGCGCTCGTTGTCTTGATGGCGGATACCTCCACGGTAATCGTACCAAGGTTTGCTATGAACAAGCCGAGGAAGATGAACAGTGAGACCTTGACACCATGCTTCTCGCGTATCAGATCGGCCAGACCCCGGCGCGTGACCAAGGTGAGCCGCATGCCCATCTCCTGCGTGATGCCCAGCAATACCGTAATGATTACCAGTGGGAACAGAATCGAGTATCCCAACGTCGCGCCTGCGATGGAATACGTCGCGACGCCACCCGCATCATTGTCGGCCATGGCCGCAATTGTGGCAGGCCCAAAGACCGACAGCGCCACAGCCAGCCGCTGCGTCCAGCGGCTGGTCACCCAAGCCTTGCGCACGTAACTTAGCACGCGGTTCATGACCTTGCGCCAAAGAAATGCGGCAGGCGCTTTTTCCAAGCGGTGGGAAGGATCTTGTCCAGCGCATCGTCCGCGGTAACAATGCCATGAAGCCGGTCCTGCGCATCCACTACCGGCACAGCAATCAAGTTGTACTTGGAGACCGTTTGCGCTACCTCGTCCTGCTTTGTTTCCAATTGCACACTCACCACCCGTTTGTGCATGAATTCCGTGATGCGCGTGTCCGGCGGAGCGATGATGAGGTCGCTGAGTGAAAACACTCCGACCAAACGGTTGTCCGTGTCCGCTACATATACATAGAAAACGAGTTCAGCCTCCTCGCCCACTTTGCGTAGATGCTCGATGGTCTGCGCGGCGGTCATCTCGGGAGTCACTGCAATGTACTCGGTGGTCATGAGGCCGCCGGCGGTATCCTCCCCATAACGCAGGAGTTCCCGTACCTCATTAGCCTCGTCGGTCTCCATGAGCTTCAGCAGGCCCTGGCGCCGTTCAGCGGGCAGCTCGGCAAGCAGATCCGTTGCCTCGTCGGGTGCCATTTCCTCGAGGACGTCGGCCAGCTTGTCGTCGGCGAAGTGCTCGATCAGGTTTGCCTGGAAATCGGGCTCGACTTCTTCAAGGGTATCTGCGATTTGTTTGAGATTCAGTTTTTGGAGTAGGTCGCCGTGCTCCGCCCGATT
>JBGPAT010000334.1:0-3619 GCA_041480885.1 Anaerolineae bacterium | reverse complement strand
TCCGCGCCGCAGGCGACGGACGAACTCAAAGCTGGCGACGAATTCCGCGCTCTCGAAAACCGCCGGCACGACCGTGCTGAAGCTCAGTGTCGTCCAGAGCGCATACTGAAGTGCCGTGAAGGGGTCGGCCCCAATATACGTCCAATTCCTCGTACTGAAATTGAGCACCTCGAATAGCCACCAGACGGGAGCGGACACCAGGAAGAGGCCGACATACCGTCGCCAGCTTCGTGTGAGCAGGGAGCTTCCCGTCCTCCAGTGGACCAGAGCGTCCATCGCAAGACAGTAGCCGAGCCACATCGGGAAGAAGGCCCAATAAGTCCGCAGACCGGTCAGGCTCCAATTGAGGACCCAGAACACGGCGGCCAGCGCAAACCCCAGCCAGCCATGTAGAGGAAAACGAGGCGTCTCGCGTTCGAGGTCAGTGGTCTCGATTTCGGCGGTCATACCATCAATTCACTTTCAGGAAGCCGAACGTCCGCCACAGGCCGCGCATCACGCCATGCCCAAAATCTGGGCGCAAGAACTGGTTCGGACAAGAGCCGGGGATGACGTTGATGCCATGCTCGCGGCAAAGGGCGACGGCCGCGGCTGACACGCTGGTCATGCCGCTGCCCAGGCCGGGGGTCGTGCCAAACATGCAATGCATCCAGATATGGGATACACCCAGATCGATACACTGGCGAACGACTTCTTCAGTCACACGCGGGTTCGCAAGAATAAAGACCGCATCGGGCCTCTCTGGAAGCGATCTGAGGTCCGGATAGCACGGATCTCCATCGAACGCCGTCAGGCGAGGATTGATCGCGTAGACTTGATAGCCCGATTTCTTGAATTTGCGATAGTTCAGATTGCAGCCAGTCTCGCGCTTGTCCGACACACCTACCACCGCGATCTTCTTTTGCGCAAGAAAATCCGTTACAAGCAAATCGATTTTCGCCATGCAGAACCTTTCTCGTGTTCGTCCTCGCGAACCGCATACGCAGCGGTTCAATGCTGCGGTCGGCCGATTCTTTCCGCCCGGCCGTGAGGCGCAATGCGAGTGTGCGCTATTTCTTGCGTGCAAATTGCAGAATGAGGAGCAGTCCTGCCGTGATCAGGGCTGCCGGCCAGAGATAGTTGAAGGTAGAGGTGGAGGCCGTGCCCACCAGCGCCCCGAGCGCTAGCAGGCAGATTGCCGGCACGTACGCCCATTGCACTGACGCCAGGACGGCTAGGAGCAGGAAGGTCAAGCCGAGACCGAGAAGCAAAAACCCGCCTGTCTCGTTGACTCCCAGCATTCCTGCCAGCATCGATGTGAACGCCAGCGTGATCAAGACGCCGCCAACGATGATCCCCCACCAACGCTGACGTCCGCTGAGATACACGGCGAAGAAACCCAGCCCGAGGGTCCCCAGAAAGAACATGCCGTGAAAATCGCCTGCGGCGGAGCGCATCAGATTGTCCAAGCCAATTCCAGCCAACGCGAAACCCGGGATGGCTGCCCACCACTCCCACCTCGGACTGCTCGAAAAGCGCCAGATAAAGTATGCGCCGCCCGCCAGAAAGATGAGTGCAAAGAAGAATTCGATTGCCCGGCCGAAGAGGCCGATGCGCGCCAGCAGCATCAAGCCGCCAAGAAGGATGAGCGCCGCGCCGATCAGAGTTCGCGCGTCCAGGTTTTTCAGTCTTCCTCTTAGCGTAAGCGCACGGAGGTAGCACCTCCGTCGACGGTCACGTCCGCCCGATACGTAGCGGTTTCAAAGTCCACCGTTTGATACAGCCCCGCCTCGCGGAGGGGAAAGCGGGCTTCGTCCACGTGCACGGCGCCCACGATTCTGGTCCGAAAGCGCACGGAGAGTCCCGGCGGTGCATGCAGTTCGATGCTAGCAGCGCCGGCTTCGATATCGACAACCGCGTTCTCCACCTTTGCCGGCAGTTCCAGATTGAGTCGACTTGCGCCACCTTCGAATGAGAATCGATTGACCCGCAGGTCAGTCAGATCAAAATCCAGCCGGCTGGCGCCCGAGTGGACGATCATGACAGTCGGCACATCTGGGTTCAGGCGGCATTCCCACGTACCGCCCTCGGGGCCGATGAATGGGATGAAACTGGGGCCGGCCTCAATTCGGACCACAAGGGTTTCCCCATTCAGGTGTGCGGAATGACTGATGCCGGTCCCGGCGATGCCAGTCAAGAAGTCGCCCGGGTCCGCGCCCGATCGCAGATCCACGTGACCCGCGCCGTGCTCAATCGTAAGGCTGGCAGCTCTGGCCGCAGCTAGGGGCACGGAGAATTTTTCGGATCCAGCATTCCGGTCACGTGCTCCAAAGCCTCCCAGGAGAATCCATGCTCCGGCCGCAATGATCATCAGGGGCCAGAACCAGCCAAATACATCGCCGGTCAGGTAGCCTGCGGCTTTGAGAAAGAATAGCGCTCCGAGAACTACCAGCACGCTGCCCCAGAAGACCTCACCCCGACGCATTTTGACCCCGATCCGAACCTCGCGACCGAAACAGACCCCGACCAATGACATACAGCCCGAGCAGGATTAAGAGCACGGCCGGTCCGTAGGCTCCCAAAATGCTCAGGCGCTGGAAGATGGCAGCGAAGATGAGGAAGAGCACCGCACTGATTACTATCAGATTAAGGCCGTGACCCAAGTTTCGACGGCTATCTTCGCCGAGCACACCCGTCAGGACCGTGCCAATGCCTACGAAGCCGGGTATCAGTGTCCATAGGAAAGACCAAGAGTCCCAGTCACTGAAGCGATTCTGATAGTACAGGATGCCGCCGATCCCGGCGACGATGCAGGCGGGGATAGCCATCGCGGGTGCCCCTGTCACCAAACCAACCAGCAGGATCACCGCGCCGGCTCCGATCACGTAGAATGGCCACTCAAACTGAACGTTTGCAAGTGCTTTGAGGGCGGGCACTTGCCGCTGGGCCACGAACCATAAACCCAAAAGAATCAGTAGCAGTCCAAGCACAAGTTGAGTCCGGTTTTGATGGCCCATCACATCCTCCTCTATTTGACTCCCGGGACGAGTGTATAACAGATTTGGGCTTTCGCCAAGTCTAATGTGATCTACGCTCACAGGCCTCGGGCGTCGTATCACTGACTGCAAGGGCCGTGCCGATGCGTCGCAATCTCCAGATGTCCACGAGCTGCCGTGAGCGGCCGGCCACAATCCGCGCGGCAGTATAATGCGTCAACCGCAAACAGGAGCCATGATGTCGCTTCCTTCATTTGAAGGCTGGGTCTGCCCCGTTCCACTGCAAAACTACCCCTCGATCGTAATGGGTCACGGTGCCGGCGGCAAGATGATGAACGACCTGATCCGCCACCTGTTCTCTCCGGAGTTCCGGAACCCACTCCTCGACCAGTTGGCGGATTCAACCGTGCTGGATCTGAACGGCAGCCGGCTGGCATTCACCACAGATTCGTTTGTCGTGAGCCCGCTCTTCTTCCCGGGTGGCGACATTGGCGAGCTGGCAATTAACGGCACGGTCAATGACCTGGCCATGAGCGGTGCCAGGCCGCTATTCCTCTCAGCTGGGTTCATACTTGAGGAAGGCCTGCCCCTGGAAACACTGGGTCGCATTTCGGTTTCGATGGCCCGGGCCTGCAACAGAGCAG
>JBGPAT010000333.1:0-3622 GCA_041480885.1 Anaerolineae bacterium | reverse complement strand
TGCGCATCTCGGCTGAACGGGGCCGTGTCAGCGCTTGCGGGTCGCTCACTCGAAACATGGAATGAGCGGCTCTTGTTGTCTTGCTCTGGCTGCGGTCTCATGGGATAATCCCGCAGAATTCCGGCAAGGACGAGGAGGGCAGCGTGTCAAACATCGTGGATCAAGTCTCTTTGGGGGCCATTGTGCAAGTGCGCGACCGGCTGCTGGAACAGCAAGCCCGGGGACGTAAAGTGCTGCGGCTGGAGTCGGGGGATCCGTCTTTCAACATTCCGCCGCACGCGCGAGAGGCCATGGAGAAGGCCCTGCGCGACGGCCTTACTCACTACACTGCCTCCACCGGTATCCCACTGCTCAGAGAAGCGATCTTGCGAAAGGTTACCCGCGAGAACGGACTGAGAGTACCGGATGCGGATCACGTGGTTGTGACGAATGGCGGCATGCATGGTCTGTATATCATCTTCCGAGCGCTGCTCGAGGCAGGTGACGAGGTCATCCTGCCGGACCCGATGTGGACTGAGATCGCCGAGAATATCCGCCTGGCTGGCGGCCGGCCCGTTCCCGTGCGCCTTCGCAGAGAAAACGATTACCAGTACGAGCCAGCAGAGATAGAGCAAGCAATCACGCCGCGCACGCGCGCGATCTTCATCAACACCCCGCACAACCCAATTGGCGTGGTGGCGCCACGCGACGTGCTGGAGCCGATTGCCGCGATCGCGGAGAGGCACGACTTGATCCTGGTAAGCGATGAGGCTTATGAGCACGTCATCTTTGATGGCCAAAAGCACGTCAGCCTCGGTTCACTCTCCGCCGCGCAGGATCGCACGCTAAGTGTGTATTCGCTCTCGAAAACCTATGCAATGAGCGGGCTGCGGCTGGGCTACGTGGTCGTGAACCAGCCGATCTTCCTCGAACGGATGAAGAAGCTGGTCCGCTGCACGATCAACGGGGTCAACTCGGTGGCCCAGTACGGCGCGGCCGCCGCCCTGAACGGCCCCCAGGACTTTACGCGTGCGATGGCGGAGGAGTATCAGAAGCGGCGCGACATACTGTATAGCGCTCTCGAGGAAGCACCCTACCTTGAGGCCTTCAAGCCGGGCGGCGCATTCTACCTGTGGGCGCGCATCCGGCCCGATTGGCCCGGCTATGATGGACGCCAGGACGATTGGTCGATGACCAATTACCTGATTGACAAGGCAGGTATTGGCTCTGCGCCGGGTTCGGCATTCGGCTCTGCCGGGGCGGGACACATCCGTTTTGCCTTCTCGTGTTCCACGGAACAGGTCGAGGAGGCGGCGCGATTATTGCCCGCAACGCTTCAGGCAGCAAGGGCCCCGTAGATCGCAAAGGGTCAACTGCGGCGCTCATAAGATCGGCGACTGGTCAGGCGCCTCCGCACTACGTCCCTACCCCATACAGCCGGCGATAGATGTCATACAGCTCGTAGATACGCCGGATGTAGTCACGCGTCTCTTGAGGGCGGATCGACTCAAGGAGCAGGTCTGGGTCGTTCTGCGAGAGCTTCTGCGAACTCAGGGCACTGCCCGCGCCGCCATTATAGGCAGCCAGCGCCGCATACAGGTCGCCGTCGAGTAAGGCGCGATTCGATGCAAGATAGTAGGAGCCGAATGCGATGCTCACATTCGGACGATAGAGCTCATCGGGTTGATAGTCGGGTGGCCAGCGCAATGCTCCAGCTATTTCCGCACCCGTTGAGGGAACGATCTGCATGAGGCCGCGCGCCCCGGCGGTTGAGCTTACAAAGCCCTCGAACAGACTCTCCTGCCGAACGACGCTGAAGAGCAGCAGGGGATCGAGTCCGTTGGCCTGCGCAGCGGGGCCGATCAGATCGCCGTAGTACAGGCCATACCGCACATGGCTGAAGTATGGAGGCGCCAGCATGGATGAAGCCTGGTCCTGCAGACCGGCCAGCGTCAATACCTGCCGCGCGGCCGAAATCCCGGAACGATACAGACCCAGGTCCAGGAAATAGTTCGACAGCTGGTATGTCAGAACCGCATCTTCGCTGACGGCGTTACGCAGATCCTCGAATTCCAGACGGGCTTCATCAAACAGGCCGAGATTCCATAGTTCGCGGCCGCGGATCAGGCGCGGATCGGAGGCGAGTGAACCAAGGCCGGTTAGGTCGGTGTCTGCCGGCAGCTTGAATGTCAAGCGCATCCACGAGTCGGCGACGTGTCGTTCCGAGGGCAGGTCCACACTCAGATTGATCTGCGGGGGCGCTGAAAAAGGAGGCCGGTCCATCAGCAGGTCGGTCGCGCGCTCGCTGTAGTACCCGCCGGGGTCGGCGCTCTGCGCCAGCTGCCAGGCGTTGTGCGCGTCGGTCGTGCTGCCGAGCTTGGTCTGCGTTTTCCCGACCCACACGTACGCTCGCGCCTGATCCTCGGACAGTGTGGCAACGACCAGACTGCGGTCGAAGAGCGGAAGGGCTGCCTGGTAGTCAGACTGCCGATACTGCATCAAGCCCGCAAAGAATACTGCGGTGGAGGCCAGCTCGTAGGTGGGATACTCGTCTCCGACGCGCTGCCATACCTGGGAGGCCTGGTCGAAGCGACCATCGCGTTCGAGGATGCGGGCCGCACTCATGAGTGCCTCCGGAGCATGAGGCGAGGTCGGGGCGGCCTTGACGTAGTCAACGAGCGTTTGCGCGGCCTCGGGATAAAGGTTGAGATCAATCCACTGGATGCCGGCCTTCTCATCCCAGGCGTCCGCCCATTTCGAATGGGAGGCGTAATTCTGGATGAAAACCGTCAGCTCGTCGACCGCCGGTTGGTATTGCTGGAGGTTTTCAAGACACAGGGCGCGGTAATAGTGTGGTGTGCCATCGTTGGTAGGATTGGCGGCAATGTACCGGTCGAGCGTTTCCAGGGCTTTGTCGTACACACCCGCGAAATAATCTGTGAGACCTCGATCAAGGTCATTGACCGGTACGTTGGCGCTCAATAATTCCAGCAGCGACGAATACGCGTAGGAAGAGAGCGGATAGTTTTCCACGGCGTGCTTGAACCGCTCGTAGGCTTGGTCATTCTTCTGTAATGCCAGATAGGCCTTGCCCGCAAGATAGTCCATCTGGGCGCGGGTGTAGTCGTTGGTGGTGTTGGTGGCTATGTTGTCATACGAGGCAATGGCGGTCTCGTAGTCGCCGGCCTGATCCTGCATCTGCGCGATCTTGATTTGGATGGCTTGAGCATCGTCCAGGTGAGAGGCGGCCTGCGCGGACGTATACGCCGCGAGCGCATCGCGGTAGTTGCCCGCTTGCGCCAGGGCATCCCCGCGCAGCCGGGCCGCGTAAGAGTCCAGCGCGCCGGGCCTTGCATTCAGATACTCCTGATAAGCCTGAGCTGCATCTTCGTAATGTTGCAGGGCAAAGGAGCTCTCACCTCGGATGAAGTAAGCGGCTGCGCGATACGGGGAGTCCGGATACGCAGAGTTGAGTTCATCGAGAGTGGTGATCGCATCTGCATAGCGATCGTCGGCGTACTGGGCGCGTGCCAATCCCCACAGGGCCGCAGCCCGGATATTCGGATCGCTGCTGTCGCTGGCCGCCGCGCGATATTCGAGCATGGCCGCATCCACATCGCCATTGAGAAGGTCTTTGTCGGCG
>JBGPAT010000332.1:0-3625 GCA_041480885.1 Anaerolineae bacterium | reverse complement strand
TCGTACCGGTGGCTCCGATCAGCAGCATCTTGACGGATGTCCCTGAACCGGATGTCGCGCCGGTGGAGAGCAAACCGCTTACCGTTGAGTCCGGAGGCACGTGGCACCCAGCATTCGCCGCTGAGCCTCCGCCGTCGCTAATCAGCCGGCCGGCAACCTCGGACTTGGCAGACACGACCGTTTCGCCCGCCAGGTCTGCTGAGCCGAATGCCCCCCCGAAGGCGACACGTCCGGTCACCGCGCCCCAAGAACCTTGGCAGAAAGCTCGTCCCCAGACGCCCGTCCGTCCTGCCAGGCTCGGAGAACTGGATGCAACCCTGCCTCATAGCATGGTCGGCTTCTCGCGCGCCGGGCTGGGCGGTGAACCGATCGTCCTCGAACCCTCCTCCGCCGGCGTATATCACTTGACCTACGCCTGCCTGCTCGTCCCTCGTTTCTCTTCGCACTATCTGACCGGCGACGTTGCAGACAAGTTGTCGGAGTGGATGCCGATCATCTGTGTGGCTTTCGGTTGGCGGCTGGAATATCTGGCCGTTCGGCCAGAGTACCTGCAGTGGGTGGCGAACGTCCCACCCGCCACGTCGCCGGGCTACGTCATGCGCGTCATGCGGCAACAGGTCTCGGACAAGATCTTCACAGCCTTCCCGCGCCTAAAACGGGACAATCCGTCAGGCGATTTTTGGGCGCCTGGCTATCTCATCATGGGCGGAACGCAGCCCCACCCGTCGCAGCTGGTCAAGGACTATATCCGGCAGGTGCGCGAACGCCAAGGCATTGAGAAGGGACACAGATAGCCGCACCCGTAACTGCGATCGCCGCAGGGCGGGCAGCGGCCAACGCAGCAATCCCGTGATGTCGGCCTAGCGCCAGGAGCAACCTGGCGCTTTTGATTCTCACCCCGCGCGGAGGGCCACTCGCAACGGCGTTCGCAAGTCCCGGGGACACGAGTCGGAGCGACCCCGCCCAGATGGCAGTGCAATCAATTCCTCGGCCTTGACTCCGCACGCAACCCATGCAGCGATCTACGCCCGTGGCGGAGCACAGAATAATAGGAGCCGCTTATGAATCAGAAGACGCTTGGGGTCGGCCTCTTCGTCGTTGGCGCGATCGTCGTGATCATTTCAGTATTCGCCGAATTCATCGGAGCGGGCAATAAAACAGGCTTCGGTTTGTATCAGGGGCTGGGCACGCTCGCCGGCTTGATCACCGGTGCGCTTGGAGCTTGGTGGGCCACGCGCAAGGACACGTTACCAGCAGCACCGGCACTCGAGGAAAAGGCGCCGGTCCTCAAGGAAACTCGCCCTCGGCAGAAAGCACCGTCGGCAAAAAGCACGGTCGGCAAGAAGAGATCTCGGCAAAAAACGGCCGCCGTAAAAAAAATGCACGCGCCTCAAGAAACGCCCTCGAAAGTAGGCAACCTCCAGGCAAGACGCCCGGCGAGTAGTATTCAGCTGTTGAGGTTCAAGTGAACTTGCTCCCCTGAATCAACAGCTAGAAAGTCGCCTCCGGCAGGGATGCGCCTCTGGCATCGAATCCGCCGGCTGCCGAAGGCTTATACTTGTGGCGGACGGCACAAACTTGAAGCTGTATGTATCTGAGGAGAACAATCATGTCTGATGAGAGCAAAACTCCCAAGCCCGAAGAGAGAGTCAAGAAAGTGATCTATAACAACGGGCCCTCCGGCGCAGTCTATGGGTTCGGATTCATCGGCGCGCTGATCTATTTCTTCCAGCATGTCGCCACGATCGGCGCCGGCGTACTCGCCTTTCTCAAGGCCATCGTCTGGCCCGCGATCGTTGCGTACAAGTTGCTCGAGTTCTTCAAGATGTAAGTGCTATCCCGCCTGCATACAGGGAATTGCGAGAGCCTGCGGCTCCCACCTGCTGGCGGGAGAATTGGCCGAATCTGCCAATGATTAATCCGGCGGCCGGAGGATGTCGAGGAAACGTAGGTTAAACGGAGGTTTGCCGTCCAGCGGCAGCGCCTCTCCAATGGTAGCATTGGCATCGTAAGGTGATTTCGCTTCTCCTCCTTCGAAGAGAGCCGCGGTCGGTGTCCGCGGCTCTCGCAATTTAACCGGAAAGCGTTCTTGCCTCAGGGCCACCTGCCCCAAATGCGCACCACCGCGTTTGCCCGATGTTTTGCCCATCTTTGAGCCGGAGCGACGAACCGCGCTATCGGCGATCTGTGTATTTGGAGGAGGCAGGAGGGGGCGGTCTACAACCTACTGCAATTCCTCGATCCGGTCCGCCATGTCGCTCAAGGTGTTGAACAGCTTCGTCAGAAACAGGGCATTCTCCTCGAGGCCCCCATTGGCGTACTCCAATGACGAGCCTTTGACCTCTATTCGAAACACGCCCGGGATCTCCATAATCCCCGACTGCAGCCTCGCCTCGCCCAATATCCTCACCGCAAAGTCCGGCGGATTGCTCTTGATGACAAAGCGTCCATCGAATTCGGGATTGCCGATCTCTACGTCCTGAGCCTTGACCATTCTCCCAAGCAAGTTCCCCACCGTGCCGGACGGCGTGACCTCCAGCGCGGCCTGGTTCGGATTCTTGATCGTCAAGGCAACTGCCGTATAGGTGTTTCTGTGGCCCTGGCTCCCGGCATTGTAGGTGTACAGCCGCATCGGTCGCTGGCGAAATGTGCCATTCAGCTCCGGCTGGGAAAAAAGCGCCCCGGGTTTCAGGGTCAGCCCCGTACTGATCCCCAGGTCACCCCAAGTGCGGTTTACTCCCTTCACGCTGCGGTTCACTAAGTAGAAGATCCCACCGACTACGGCCACAAACAGACCACCAAAGCACAAACACGTTGCGATTGGGATCAGAAAACCATATGACTGGGACACTATGCCACCTCCTCTTTACGCGGAATGGAATGATCGCTACCGCCTCGTTTTCCTGCTCTTCCGCACGGCTCGTCGCGGCGTATTCGGCTTGAGTTTCTTCAAAGACTTGGGAAAAATGTAGGCCGCCTCCAGCAGATTCTCGATGATATCCATGATTTCGTTGACGATGTCGGAGGGTGGTGCATAAGCTCTATGTGCTGCCCCACTTTCCGCATCCAGGGCCGCCCTGAGTATTTCTCGATTCGCTTTTCCGATTAATCCCTTTGCCTCCAGCGCCTCCAACCGGCTCTGAAATGTCCCGCCTCGACCTACCTTTTCTGTCATGACAATATCTAGGATTGCACGCGCACCCATCACGGCCAGCTTGCGGCTGTCATTTGCCAGCGCGGCATAGATCTCGGTCATCAGTGATTGAAGTTGGATCGGCAGGTCTATGGACCACGCCGGTTTCTTGCGGTCAACTCTTGGAGGGTACAAGGTGGTGCTGAATAATGTGCCGTCAAGCATCTCGTCCACGCGGAGCGAGATGCCTTGGCAGCCGCCGCACTCGAGCATTGCGTACTCATATTCCAGGTCAAGGGTTAGATCTCTGCCACCTTCTTCTTCTCCAACCCATTCCTCAAAATGCCGCACCGCCACCACCAGATGATTGGTGGGGTGGCCGCAATTGTTGCAGGGGGATGTAATTACCTCGTTGACGTGCATGGCGCCGCCTTAGGCAATGCAGATCGGCTGAACCCCCACTGAAACCATTCTAACGCAAATCGAGTCCGG
>JBGPAT010000331.1:0-3626 GCA_041480885.1 Anaerolineae bacterium | reverse complement strand
GATTCAAACCTCTATCAACTGATTAGGAGTCAGTGATCCAAGCTGTCTATAGTGTCTACATGGTGATACAGTGTCTACCTGGTTACAAATCCAGGGGTAGATTTGTCTACAGCGTCTATATTGTCTGCGGCGGGGTACTGCGGTTGCACCCGAATTGCACCCGATAAGGAAAGGCGACTCTAGTCGTTAGGAGCCTTGATGGCTTAGCAACCGCACGCCTGCCAGTGCAGATAACAGCCAGAGCGCGCTCGAGATCACCAGGAGATGGCTGCGCCCGTTGCTCGGTCCGAGGCGGATGATCGCCTAGACTACCTGCAAATTGAAGAAGAGGCCGGTCCGAGATGGAACGGCCTCTTCTGTTTTCACTGAGCGAAGCGATGTTTCTGGCGAATAGGCTTCAACTTGCCTTGATATCGCCTCGCTTACGGCGATCTGAGCAAGCTCAGACCATCAAACCGGACTGCGCCAAAGCCCTTGCTGTAGACCAGCTGGATCACAACCTTGTTGTACGAACTCGTCGCGGCAAAAACGAGCGTCTTCTGCGTGAAGCCATAGGTGCCATTGGGGAAGGTGATGATCGCTGTCTGCTTCAGCACTGACGCGGAGTACAGGAACACCCGGGCGCGCACCACCCCGGCCGTCGCAGGAATGTTTAGGCCTCTGCCCCACAGGCTGAGCAGGAACGCATTCCCTGCTGCACCACTGATCGCCCGGGTCTCAGTCAAAGTCTTGGTTAGGGCGGAACTGTTGGCAATCTTGACTGAAGCGGCGCCCTCTTTCTTGGTGGCGGTGTCCTTGCCATCGGTGGCCGAGAAGTTAGCCGCTGTCCAATTCATTGGAACCCTGGAGGTAGCGGTCGGATAGGTGTTGAAGCCTCCGTTAAGAGCCTGTTCGATGGCGCCCTTGCCGACGAGCTGAACGTAATGCAGATGAGCTGCTGTGTTGTCTGGGAATCTCATTGAAGCTGTCTTGGCGCCTGCAGTCGTCGGTGCAAAGGTCGCTGTAATCATGCACGTGTCACTTGGATTGAGCGTCTGACCGGAGCAGGCATCGGCAGTCACGTGGAACTGGGTGGCATTAATTCCGACCAGAGTGACAGTGCCAAAGATCATGCTTGCACTGCCGGTGTTCGTGATCTTGAAGACCCTGCCGGATGAAGTCGTCGTGACCTTGATCAGGCCGTAGTTCCAGTAGCTGGGGCTTGACGTGAAGGTTGGGGCAGTGTGGGCAAGGATCGTCACGTGGACAGTGATGCTGTCTGTTCCGCCGTGGCCGTCCGAGACCCGCACCACGAAGCTATCGGAGCCTATGTAGTTATGGGTCGGGGCATAGCCGATGGCCTTGGATGTGCCGGTGCCCGTGGCTGAGGCGGTGCCATGTGAGGCAGCGGTGGAAATGCTCCAGGTGATCGTGTCGCCGTTGGCGTCCGTGGCGTCCAGGGTCAGGCCAAAGGGCGTGGGGGCACCGTTTACGGACATGTAGACCAAAACAGAAGTGCCCTCGGTGATCACGGGCGGGTCGTTGGTGGCACTGATCGTCACGTTGACGGTGATGCTATCTGTTCCCCCGTGGCCATCCGAGACCTGAACAACAAAGCTGTCTGCGCCGATGTAATCAGAGTTCGGGGTGTAGCCGACGGCCTTGGAGGTGCCGGTGCCCGAGGCTGAAGCGGTGCCATGTGAGGCAGCGGTGGAAATGCTCCAGGTGATCGTATCGCCCTCGGCATCGGTGGCGTGCAGGGTCAGGCCAAAGGGCGTGGGGGCACCGTTCCTCGACATGGTGACCAAAACAGAGGCGCCCTCCGTGATGACTGGAAGTCCCGCGAAGTTCGCCACAATGGCATAGTTCCCATTCATGGTAATGCTCGTGCTGGCAGCAGTAGCATCAACTACCGTGGAAACATCACCCGACCAATTCACAAAATGGGATCCCGGATCGGCATCAGCCGTTATCGTAACAACCTCACCACTGTCGTAAGAACTGGGTGAACTCGCCGGAGCCGTGATCGCACCGTGCCCATTTACCGTGTACGTCAGGCTATAGGTGTGCGCCGCGAAGCCGATCCCGGGCGCGTCGAGCAAAGATGCATAGTTGGCTGTGTACAGGATGACGTTGTCAGAGAGCGGGTTGGAAGCGGGGATCGTCCAGGTTTCGTGAATGTCGTGTCCGCCCGCTCCCAAGGTACTGGTCAGCACGCGGTTGCCGGGCCCCGGCAGGCCCGTGGAGCTGTCAGCCCAGGTCCAGTTCGTGGGGTCTAGGAAGGCGGCTTCGGCTGCAGCCGGGGTGGCGGCCTGGGCTGCCGCCCGGTTGATTGCCATGTAGGCGCCCGAGTGGTTACCTGGCACCATCAGCTTTCCGTAGACGATTTGGCCCCCTACCTCCATCCGGAGAAAGTCGCCGGTGGGGATGGGTCCGTCCGAAGTGAAACTCAAGTTGAGGGGTGCGTCACTCACGTCGCTTCCGCCGACCTTGGCAACGACTGTCCAGTTCTGGTCGCCGGTGGGGCTGGAGACGATGTAGGTATGTCCTCCAGCCGATTCCACGAACCCAATATAGTGACCGTTGAGCTGGATGATGTCGTGAAAGCCATATAGGATTCCATCGCTGGGGTGGTCAAATGTAAAAGGGGCCACCAGGGTCCAATTGACCAGGTTATTGGAAACGTAGAAGTTGTGAGAGCCGCTGTAATTTCCCGCGCCCCAGGCACGGTAAGCGTAGGTCGTCGCCCCGATGGTGATTGCCCAATTCTTGACGAGGACATGGGAATCACAGATGTCCGTGGCTGTGCTAGTAGCCGCGAAACCAAGAGGGCCGGAGGATGTCTGGTTGAAGTAAATGGGGTAGTTCGCGGTGCAGCCGGGGGCGACGCGGTCTTCGTAGAAGATGGTATAGGCGTTGTTCAGCCCGAACCCGCTGATATAACGCGGTTTGGCGGGCGGGGAATTCGGCTTGGCAAGTGGTGCGAGCGGCGTCCGGTCTTGCTGTGGAATGGATGCTTCAGCTAATGCTGATTGGACGAGGACGGATGAGGCCAGTAAGATCATGATTAGAAACGCCAGCCTTTTCACTTTCATAAGCCTCTCCTATTGATTGTTCCTTGACCACTTTCATACAGGATCCATTGCCGCCATCATGGACAAAAAACACCGCCATGCTGGGACGCAGAAACGGGCGTTCCTGCCCGTTTCTCAAAAAGAGATTGATCGTGCTGCGATCAATGCGGTTCTCCCCCGCGCAAGTGCCTCAAGTTCAAGACGCCTTTCGTGGTGTTCTTCGAATCCTCTGTTGCATCAAAGAATTGAATTGACCAGTGACAGGAGCCTCATTCTGAAAATCAAACATGTCCATTTTATCACAAACCATTTGCACAGCCAAGGTTCAAAGCGTGCTTGACCGGCAAAGTCAGCAATGCTATAGTATTAACGAGGTTGAGCTGTTCGCAGCCACAAGGAGGTTGCCAATATGCCGCAAAATCGGATTAGGGTTGCGCCCAATACAGTAGCGTATGCTGACGAGGAGAACCTGAAGCTGGTAGTGGAGTTCTCCATTCCAGGAGCACCAACGGATACCATTGATCTGAAGGTTCTGCCAGACAGCGTCCACCTGATAGCGCCAGCAAGGGACAT
>JBGPAT010000330.1:0-3637 GCA_041480885.1 Anaerolineae bacterium | reverse complement strand
GACCCAGGAACAACGGCGCCAGCCCGAGAGAGGCTACCAGCCAGCCGGAAAGGGCAGTCCAAACCAGGATCCAAATCACAAATCCGCTCATCACGATGGTGTAGCCCCAGCCACCCCCCAGCACGCGGCTCTGGAAGACATAGTCACCGCCAGACCGCGGGAGGGCGGTCGAAAGCCACACAGCCGACAGAGCAATCGGAATCTGGATTACGGTGCAGATGAGGATTCCGAGGGGAATGTTGCCGCCAGGGAAGGCGGTCGGGGAGACCAAAAAGACCCAGGGGAAGATAATCCCCATCGTCAGAATGTTGTACACGAACGCCGAATAGGGGGACATGACCCGCACCAGTCCCGATGCTTTTCGGGTAAATATCTCTGGTTTTGCCATTGCTTTGGTTGCCACTGCAATTCTCCTTTGGTTCACGGCACAGGTTATTTGGGTCGGCTCGTCGCGTTCATATGTTCAAGAACTCTGGAAACCTCCTCGTTTCAAACTCGACTCTGCTCATGGGCCAGCCATCGTCAGCCTCCAAGTCTCCCTGTGGGTCGGGCCGGCCAGACAAGCATCCTCGTCACGGTCGTTCAGGCCGTTCGTGGACAGGTGTCCGCGGGATCTCGCACTTTTCGTCCTCGACAGCCATGGCATATGCTTGCCTGACATAAGATGAAAAACACCTGACAGCAGTCTGTACGGGCTGTCAGGCGCCTACTGGATTGGCGGCAGAAATCAGGATCTGCACGCCGTGAAGCTCAAGCGACTCTATGGCGGAGGTGTCAAACGCAGCGTCCGTGATGAGCTTGTCGATCTCATTGATCGCCGCGACCTGGAAATTCGATACAACTCCCCATTTGCTGTGATCCGCAACTACGATGATGTCTCCCTTGGTGTGTCTGATCATGTGGCGGATGATCTCGGCCTCGGCATTCGATGGCACGGTGCATCCGTTCTTAAGACTCACGCCATCTACGCCGAGAATGGCCTTGTTGGCATAGACCTGGCCCAGGTTCTCAATGGCAAAGCGTCCGGCGAGCGAATTGGAGCGAGGTTGAAACTCGCCGCCCACGACATAGTATTGGAAACCCGGCTCGCCGACTTCAAAGGCCCCGCTGAGATTATTCGTGAATATGCTGACGCTGCGATCGCTGCGGGCATGCCGAATCACCTGTGTGGTGGTGGTGCCGCTGTTGACGAAGACGATGTCATCCGGCTCGATGAGCGAAGCGGCCAACGCGCCGATGCCCCGCTTTTCGTCGGGAAGGATCTGGGCACGCTGCTGATATCCGGGCTCCAGTGTCAGGCGTTGGCTGAGAATCGCGCCGCCGTGCGTCCGCTCCAGGATTCCCTCCTGCTCGAGCCATTCCAGGTCCCGGCGCACAGTTGCCTCGGACGTTTCCAGAATATCACACAGATCCACGGTCCGCGCGATCTTGTTGACCGCCAGATAATCCTGGATTCGATCTCGCCGCTGCGCAGGGATCAGCAGCTTGCTCATCAAAGCGTCGGCAGGTATATCATTGATGATGGAAAATGAAGGCTACAATCATCAATTATATAAGAATCTGACGAAATTTGCAAGTTTTTGAATTCTCAGCTATAATCGCCCGCTGTGCGGCCGACTTCTTTCCGCCATCGTTCTTACGACCAGCCGCAGCGCCCACCTTGTCATTGAGGGAGTCCGGATGGACAGCGATACGATAGGAATGGGTCAGCAAGATCGGGCGGAACGCGACAAGTTTGAGAACGAACTGAAACGTGTGATCAAAGCCAGTGAAGACGCCGGGGTCATCCTGCGGGTCGTCGGCTCACTGGCTTTTCAGATCCATTGCCCCACGTACGGATACCTGCAGCAGGCCATGGGTCGCGCATATACCGACCTCGATTTTGCGGCATACGGCCGGCAAACTACTGCCATCCGGGACCTGATGGTGACCCTCGGTTATGCGGACAACAAAGAGGTGTTCATTGTCTCCGGGGGCGAGAGGGCGATTTTTGACCGGCCGTCGACAGGGTTGCACATAGATGTCTTTTACGACAAGCTCGATTTTTGTCACATGATTCGCTGGGACGGGCGCCTCGAGGTGGACAAACCCACAATCCCGCTGGCAGAGATGCTGCTCGAGAAAATGCAGATCGTCCAGATCAATGAAAAGGACGTTATCGATACCATGATGCTCCTGCTCGAGCATCCTCTGGGAGACAACGATCACGAGTCCGTCAATATGAAACGCGTGGCACAGCTGTGCGCAAACGACTGGGGTTTATGGCGCACGACGAGCATGAATCTCAACAAGGTGCGCCTGCTATCTCAGGAATATCCGCAGCTCACCGTTGAACAGAAGGCGAAGATCGACGAACAGGCCATTGCAGCCCTGGCGCGCATGGAAGAAGAGCCCAAATCCATGGCTTGGCGTCTGCGCGCGCGCGTCGGCGATCGGGTGAAATGGTACAAGGACGTTGATGAAGTCCAGTAGCCGGAGGAGCCTGCCATGACCAAACTCATCCGTGACTTGATGCACCGCGGGCTGATCACCTGCCGGCAGAATGCATCACTGGGTCAGGTGGCCGTTCTCCTGACGCAGCACCACGTGCATGCCCTCATCGTGACGGACCGCGACGGGCGCCCCATGGGCCTGCTCTCGGACTTTGACCTGCTGGCGGGCGAATGGCTTTCGGCTGACGCGGAAAGCCTGGCGGTCATGCGCAAGTTGACGGCCGGCGACCTGATGTCTTACCCCATCACTTCAGTCGAAGACGCCGTGCCGTTGAACGAAGCCGCCCATATCATGATCGACCAAGACGTGAACAGGCTATTGGTCACCGAGGGCGGCAAACCCATTGGGATTATCTCGAGTTCCGATTTCGTCGCAAGCATCGCCAGGGAGGAAAAGCCCCTGCGCGAGACGGTGGCGGATGTGATGTCGGATGCCATTCTGGTCTGCCGCGAAAAAACTCCCGTCACGTCCGCCGCCCGCACCATGACTGAGGCCGGCTGGCGTTCAGTCCTGGTCGTGGATTCCAATGGCAAGCCCCTGGGCGTCGTTAGTGAGAAAGACCTGATGCCCCTGGTGAAAAACGGCGTCACGGACGATCTCACGGTGGCAGAAGTCATGCATACGGCACTGACCATTGGCATGCAGGCCAGCCTGCGCCAGGCCGCCGATCTGATGATCCAACATCACCATCATCGGGTGGTCGTCGTGGACGACCAGGATCCACAGTCCTTTCCCCTGGGCATCGTCTCTTCGTTTGATATCGTGGCAGAAATGGCACGACCAGGCTCAATCTGGCAATCCTAGACTTCTCGAAAATTCCGGGGAATCTGCTTTAGAGCGCGGGGTCAGCACGAACGGCTCGTGGAAAGGTTCGATCATGACCATTGCTGGTGACGGAGCCAATTGGGCGGTGGTTGCCGGCGACACCCCTGAGTCGGCGACGCGGCTCCATCAGCAATCTGAACCAGGCGCCGCGGACACGGCGATGCGGCTGAGGCGCGAGCGCACGAGAATCGAAACAACCCAGCATGGTCGAAAATCAAAGGAGAAAAGCCAAGATGCCTGACCTTCCTGCGCATGCTCAAGTCGTCATCATCGGCGGTGGAGTGGGTGGATGCAGCATTGCCTATCATCTGACTCAAAT
>JBGPAT010000329.1:0-3658 GCA_041480885.1 Anaerolineae bacterium | reverse complement strand
TGGAAACCGGCTTGTCGTAATTCTCAGCAATGTCGAAGATGATTTTGACATGCTCGGCAATGTCCGCATCGGTGTATTCGATCCACGGAATGCCGCCCACCACATCTGCCCCCAGTTTCATGGCTTCATGCACAAGTTGCTCAGCGCTTGGTTCGCGCACAAAACCGTCTTGGGCAAACGCAACCACTTGCAGCTCCACGATGTCCTTGAACTCTTCACGAGCTCGCAGCAGCGCTTTTACACCCTCCAATTTCGCTTTGCTATCTACATCAGCAAACACACGCATGTGCGTGCAGCCATAGATGGCTGCGTAGGCCACTGCCCGACGCACATTCCTAATGATCCAGGTTTCGTTGTATTTCTCCTTGACTTTCATTGCCAGTTCGATGGCGGTCATGGCCGAGCCCATATGGCCCTCCGACCCATGATAGGCTTTGATCGCCTCATCATCCATCATTTCTAGCGTATAGACCTTGCATGTGTGAAGATGGGGATTAACAAAAGACTCCGTCACTAAGTGATTTTCTGCGTCGATTACAGTCGCAGCATCCCCTGGCACTTTTTCCGCCAAGGCTGCAATTTTTCCATTGGAAATGCCAATCTGAAATGATTTCTCTGGATCGCCCCGAAGTCTCGACTGCTTGATCAAGATGTCAAATGTGGTCGTCATAGAACCCTCCCACGAGGCGTGCTTGTTGTGAATCAGACTGGGTGGCTGGACAAACCTGACCCCAAATATCCTGAATGTCCATGATGTACTCCATCATTATAGGAAAGATGACTTTGGAGGTCAATGTGCCGTTCATCCTCCAACTTGATGTGGGTCTCAGGATCTTACTGTTCATCCGAGCTCGCACTTGATCTACCCGGCAAAACGAATCGCCTAGGGGCCTGCCTTGCTGGATGGTTCCGCAAGCCCCATATGCTGATTAAGGAGCCCCAAGCCCCGCCTCTACCCCCTACCTCCACACCTACTTAGTCCATGGCGCCTTTCGCTTTGCAGTCCAAGGGGGAACACTCCGGTCCGCGATTTCCACTCTTCTACCTTGTGGCGGTAAGATTGCTGCAGCTAGTTGCATCGCACATGGCCGCGGTTACGTATTGCGACAATATGGGTGTGAGGTTTGCCATCCGTATTCGGCTGCGACGCCTCCATTCATGTTGATCTATTCGCCTATGTCCTCATTCCATAATTCCGGTCTTGTCTTTATGAAATCCGTCATCATGTCGATGCAATCCTGATCACCAAGAATGGCCAATTCAACGCCACGTGAGCGCAAGTAATCCTCGGGCCCCTTGAAGGTCCTGTTCTCGCCAATGACTATTCTGGGGATTTTGTACAGGAGCGAAGTGCCACCGCACATATCACATGGGGACAAGGTGCTATACAAGATGGCCCTCTCATACTCACGGACCGTCAGTCTGCCGGCGTTTTCGAAACAAGCCATTTCTGCATGAAGGATTGCGCTGCCGCGCTGCGCTCTCTGGTTGTGCCCGTGTCCAACTATTCTGCCGTCTATCACCAATACCGAGCCAATGGGTATGCCCCCTTCTGACAGGCCTTTTCTTGCCTCATCTATTGCTGCCCGCATGAATTTGTCCATAGACCTTAGCAACTCCTTGCCTAACTGGATCGCCTCGTGGTGGGCCAACGAGATGACATCAATTATGAAGGCAATTGCGGCCAATTGCAACCATTCGCAGCAGCGATTGATTTCCCGGTTCTTTAGACCTCCTGTATCTGGATTATTTCAGCAAGAATCCGGTCATCTTACCGTTCTTGGTATGACCGACCAGGGACTTGAACCCTGAATCCACTGATTGATGATCAGTCACCCAAGCTGTCTGTGATGTCTACTCGGTGATACAGCGTCCACCTGGTTCCATATCTAGGGGTAAATCTGTCTACAGCGTGATACGGCAGCTGCACCCGAATTGCACCCGAAGAGGAAAGCCGACTCAAATGGAGCCGCGGCGTTGCGCTGCTGGCAAAAAAGTTGCGCTCATCATCCTGCGGTCGCCAGGGCGGCTACTGCCCGTACTGTTCCAGATATCGGCGGTGGGCCCGGGCAACTTCCTCGGCGGGAATCTCTTCAGGCGAACCTAACTGCAGGGCGTAGAAAACCGTCCTGGCCGCGTCTTCAACCATCACCGCGGACTTGACCGCCGCCTCTGGCGTCTTGCCAATTGTGAAGACACCATGGTTCTTCATAAGGATCGCCGGGCTGTCGCCAATAGACCGAATGATCTCCCGCCCGATCTCGTCCCCGCCGATCCTCGCGTATAGGCCCACCGGAATCGGACCGCCAAATTCATCGCAGATCGCCGTGAGCACGGCCGGGATGGGCCGCCCGGCCGAGGCAAAAGCGGTGGCAAAGCCCGAGTGGGTGTGTACAACTCCATTCACGTCGGGCCGGTGGCGATAGACGTAGACGTGAGCCTGTGTGTCGGATGACGGTTTGTACGACCCCTCGACTACCTTGCTGTCTAGATCGACGATGACCATGTTCTCAGGTGTTAGGGCTTCGTAACGGACGCCAGAAGGTTTGATGACGACCAAGCCTGTTTCCGAGTCGCGTCCCGAGACGTTGCCGCTGGTCCATGCCACCAGGCGGTTGCGCACTAATTCAGCGTGCAGGCCACAGATTTCCCTGCGAAGCGATTCTAGGAGCATTCTTGACTACCTCATGTCAGCAGGCGACATCCATCCTCGGCGGGAGTCGTGTTCCCGCAGACGCATCTCATGATTATCAACAACCTCAAGAACCATGTCGGACATCCTTTGCCGTCACAGTGCGGCGACAGCATCTCTTCCCTGCTTCTGCTCGACCTTGATCCTCTTCAGCCGCTTCATCACATCGTTATGGCCGCGACCAAAGTAGTCATGCAAGCACAGGTATTCGGCGAAGAGTGCGTCGTACACACTTTCGTTCTCGGCGATCGGCTGGTAAACCTCCTCTTTGAGGTGGGCCATGGTTTTGGCCGCCTCGAGGATGCTATCGTAGCCGCCCTGTGCTTTGCCGGCTGCCACCGCTCCAAACATCGCGGAACCAAGCGCGGGCGTCTGATCGGAAGCGCTGACTTTGAACGGCCGTCCAGTCACGTCGGAATAGATCTGCATCAGCAGCGGGCTCTTCTCAGGAAGTCCACCACATGCCACCAGTTCGTGGATTGGCACGCCATTCTTCTCAAAGGTCTCGACGATCACGCGTGTACCGTACGCAGTTGCCTCGATGAGGGCGCGGTAGATGTCCTCCGCTTTGGTCGCGAGTGTTGTACCGAGCAATACGCCCGTCAGGTCCACGTCCACGAGAACGCTGCGGTTGCCATTCCACCAGTCGAGCGCCAACAGGCCGGACTCGCCGGGTTTGAGCCGGGCCGCCTTCTCCTCGAGCAGCATGTGAATGTCCATTCCGCGTTCCTTGGCCTCACGCTCATACCCGGCCGGAACGCAGTTGTCGACAAACCAGGCAAAATGGTCACCCACGCACGACTGTCCCGCCTCATAGCCATAATAACCGGGGATGATCCCATCTTCCACGTATCCGCACATTCCCGGGACAATGTGCTCCTCAGTCCCAAGCACCATATGGCAGATGGATGTGCCCATGATCATCACCATCCGACCCGGCCCGGTAACCGTCGCTGCAGGGACGGC
>JBGPAT010000328.1:0-3688 GCA_041480885.1 Anaerolineae bacterium | reverse complement strand
GGCCTCTACCTTCAGTACCAAACCGACGACGACCGGGGTCACGATCCCGAGCAGGGCCAGCGAAACGAGCTCCTTCTGCGCGGCGGCGGTGGAAATAAAGACGGCCTGCCTGTAATCAGGCTTGATCTTGCCCTTCAGAACGCCAAGCTTAAACTGCCGCCGTACCTCCAGCACGATTAGCGAAGCCGCCCGGCTGACAGCCTGGATCGCGAACGACGAGAATAACCACGGCAGCGCACCACCGATCAGCATGCCGACGAACACCTGAGGAACGTCCACACGAATGCCCACCGTCTGGATCTGTTCAGCAACGCTGTAGCCAAGGCTCGCCTGCGCGCGGGAGACGTCCACGAGGAACGAGCCAAAAAGTGAGACTGCAGCGATTACGGCTGAGCCGATCGCAACGCCCTTTGTAATGGCCTTGGTCGTGTTCCCCACCGCGTCGAGATCTGCCATGATCTGCTGGGCGTCCTTGGTGGCCTTGTCGGTCTTGCCCGACCACGACATTTCGCCAATGCCATTTGCATTGTCCGAGATCGGGCCAAAGGAGTCCATGGCCACATTGTTGCCCGTTAGCGTCAGCATGCCGATGCCCGTCATTGCCACGCCATACAGGATGTATGTGCCGCGAGACAGCGCATCCAGACCCGGGATCGTGCCGAAAATGAAGATGGATGCGACGATCGTCAAGGCAATTACGAGTACGGACCAGACCGAGGACTCAAAGCCGACAGCCACGCCCTGCAAGATCAGCGTTGCGGGCCCGGTATCGGCTGCCTTCTTGATGCCCTTAACCGGTGATGCATGCGTGCCCGTAAAGTACTCGGTCAATCGGTCGATCAGAATTGCCAGCAAGACGCCAGCCGCGACAGTCGACGGGATACGCCACCAACCTCCGAGGGCCGGCGCCTGCAAGTAGAAAAAACCCGCAATGAAGAACAGCACAGCCGAGATCGCTGCCGAGGACAGAAAGCCTCGGAAGATCGCCGCCATCGCATCGCCGCCTTTGCCAGGGCCGCTGCGGACTACGTACGTACCGATTATCGAGGATAGAACACCAATGCCGCGTACCATCAGCGGAAAGATGATCCACTCCAGGCGTCCCGTCAGGTGCCAAAGCGCCAGACCGAGTATCAGGCCAGAGACGATCGTCACCTCATAAGATTCAAAGATGTCGGCTGCCATTCCAGCGCAGTCGCCCACATTGTCCCCCACCAGATCGGCCACGACTGCGGGATTGCGCGGATCGTCTTCCGGAATACCGGCCTCGACCTTGCCAACCAGATCTGCGCCCACATCGGCGGCCTTGGTGAAGATACCGCCACCTACGCGCATGAATAATGCCAGCAGGGTGCCGCCAAAACCGAAGCCGAGCAGAGCGTCAGGCGCGGCGATACCGAGAATAATAAAGATGATCGTTCCGCCCAGCAGACCCAAGCCATCCGTGAGCATCCCCGTGATGGTGCCAGCCCGGTAAGCGATGCGCAGAGCGTCGCCAAACGACCGCTTGGAGGCGGCCGCCACTCGGACGTTTCCCTGGATCGCCATCCGCATGCCGATCTGTCCCACGGTCAAAGAGAATGAGGCGCCCATGATGAAAGCGATCGCACGCGCGATGCCGATGATCAAGCGCACCTGATCCGGTGTATTGCCGCTAAACCGTAGCAGCGCCTCCGGTGAAGGCGGCACGATATACACGGAAAGGAACAGTGCGGCCGTAAGAACTACGATCATCGGCAGGATGGAGCGGAGTTGCTGGCCCAGATAGGCGTTCGCACCTTCCCTGATCGCCCCCCAAACTTCCTGCATCTTCTCGGTGCCCTTGTCCTCGCGCATGATCTGCGAGCGAAGGAACGTGGCATACAAAAGACCGAGGATGGCAACGCCAAAGACCACCCAGATGGCGACTGCTTCGAGCGAGCTTAGTCCTGGCATGAGATACATGTGAGGTATTTCCTCCCGGAACAACGATGAATACGTGCTTGCGCCTGCCAAAAAGCACGGGGATTTTACAGGGGCAGTGGGTTTGTGTCAAGCACGCCATCCACGTTCCGGCCGGGTTGACAATCAACATCCAATCTGATAATATATATCCGGAATGCTATGGGCCGCACCACAGAAAGTAAACCATTAGCCCCGCGGCTCGTCAAAGGAGATGTCAATGCTTGAGGAAGTCGCTCTTCAAACGATCACCCTGACACCCGCTGCATCCAAAGCGGTAACGAACATACTGGCGGAGCGCAAGCTCGAGGGTTATGCGCTGCGCGTCTATCTCGCCGGAAGCGGATGCTGCAGCGGAGTCAACTTCGGCATGGCGCTAGATAACAATATCCGTGACGAGGATCGCACATTCGAGACGGACGGCGTCCGCCTTGTCGTTGACGGCGTATCCCTGGATTACCTGCAGGGGGCGCGCATCGATTATGTGACCGATCCAGAGCGCGGGGCCGGCTTCATGGTGGATAGCCCCAGCATGCGGAGCCAAGGCCATGAGCACGGCGAAGAAGGCTGCGCCTGCGGTGGCTCATGCTCGTGCAATGACTAAATAGCCTGATTGGGGGCGTTCTAGTAAAGGCACCCCTTCAGCGATGGTAGCCGAAGAAGAACCGGCGGGTGCATGGCACCCGCCGGTTCTTCTTTGCTGGTGGGTTCCTTCGGATCGTATTCGCAGACGCGCAAATCTCGGCCCGGGATATGCCCGTGTCTCAGCCGCGGCCACGCTTGCTCGCGAAGGTTCTCGCACGCCCGCGGGTTCCTAGCGGCCCCGTAGGAATGAGACCATCGTCCCCAGGACCCCCACGACCACAAAACCAAGTATCAGCAACCCGATCGGAATTCTGCCCGGGGCGTTCGCTGGATTGACGTATGTAGGTATCGCCTGCGGAGCGGCTGGCGTGAAGGTCGGCAATCGTGTCGCATTCTGCACAGGAATAAAGGCCGCCGCCAACGTGGGATCGATGGTCGGCGTGGAGGCCGGCGTGGGAGTGGGCGGCACCTCAATGCGCGGCAAATCCGCTCCGCCGGTCGCCGAGAGCGACACATATAAGGCGTACACCCAGGCGGTCGAACCCGGCACACCGGGATAGCGAATCATGATCCAATCATCGTTGCCCACGGCCCTACCTAACGCCGGCACTCTGACACCCGTCAATAGGACCCCAATCGCAGGGTAGTTGAAGCTGCTTGGCCCCGCATAGACATCAACCTGCCCGAGACTGGGATCGACCGCAACCGTTGGCCCGGCGGGCGTTCCTGTGACCGTCGGGATGGATCCGGTGGGTTGCTGGGCCAGCACCGGGGCATGCCTCGGTAGGCCAGCGATCAAGGCGCCGGCGGCAGAAGCCAACAGGACGAGCAGCGCCGCCTTTCCGTGCGGCATGCTCAAAGCAAAGCGACGCATCAGCGGCGGGCGAGCAACGAGGCGGCAAGAACGCCCGCCCCTGCAAGGGAAAGCGCAACGATCCAAATGCCGGCTGGGATGAGTTGCGTCGGCCGAGCTGCCTGGGTAAAGGTCGGAACCGTCAGCGCCGGGCCCGGCGTGAAAGTTGCCAAGCGCGTTGCGGTAGGCTCCACTTGGAAGGCTGCGGCCAGCGTCGGGTCAAACGTGGGCGTCGCCAAGGGAGTAGGCGTTGGGGGTGGTTCGACAACGCGCAGCGAGCCGGTTAAGGTGACGTTCGCGGCGTAGATC
>JBGPAT010000327.1:0-3691 GCA_041480885.1 Anaerolineae bacterium | reverse complement strand
TGTTCATCTCCTCCAGCACCTCGCGATCGCCGGGCCTTTGATCCGAATAGGCGAGCCCACAAATGCCACACACTACTTTGAAGCCTTCTCCAGTATCGACTGATATTGTCTGGCGGCCACTGACCAGCCAAACGCCTCTTCGACTCTCCGGCGACCGGCTCGTCCCATCTGCTGCCGCTTCCCGCGTTCGGTTAGCATCAGCCGCAGCGATTCCCGCAGAGCGTCCACATTCTGAACAGGTACTAGGACGCCCGTCTCGCCGTCGAGCACTAATTCCTCGTTGCCGGCAATCCGGGTCGCGATCACTGGAAGCCCACTTGCCATGGCTTCCAGAACTGCATTGGGCATCCCTTCATGGCGTGAGGGGAAAAGAAAGAGATTCGCGTCCGCGTACTCACGCCTCAACTGAGCCGCCGTCTGCCATCCAAGCAAGTGCACCCGGCCCAGCAGTCGCTGCTCCCGGATCATGGCTTGCAGCGCGGGAAGCTGCGGCCCATCGCCAGCCACGCGCCACTCCCATTCGAGGTCCTTCAATCCGCCAAGGGCCATCAGTGCTACGTCCAAGCCCTTCTGATACACGGTGCGCCCCACCGAAAGCAGCCGCGGCGGTGACCAAGCACGATCTGAAGGAGCGAATCTCTCCAGATCCACGCCATTTGGGACAACCGGGATCTCCATCCCCGGGTCGAACGCAATCGCCAGATCGCGTAGACCATCACTGTTGGCCACGGCGGCGTAGGCACCGTGCCATATGACATGCAGAAGCGGCACCGCTAGCTTGTGGTAGAGCCAGAAATCGTACGGACGGAAACCTGGCACGTCTCCGCCGCGCAAAGAGACCACGTATGGAATGCCATAGATGCGCTTGAGTACCCAGGCCACCGCACCCGAGGGCAGTCCGAAGAAGGCCAGTACCACATGGGGAGCGAATTCCTGCATCAGCCTCAGACTGCGATAGGATGCGCCGACGATGAAAACTACCTGCTCCCATGCTGTGGAACGATCGATCCGCCTTCGTACGGAAGGCCCCCGCAGGATCCGCACGCCATCCCGCGTCTCTGCATCTGGCAAGCCAGCGAAACCCGAGGTCACAACCACGACCTCGTTCCCCATTTGCAGCAGCAATCTTGCCAGATACGAGCTGGCATTGCCGGCGCCCGCGCCAATGGGAGGATATTCGCTGTTGATGAAGAGGATCCTCATCTCACGTCGCCATTTCGGCTGGCCTCGGCAACTCATCCCGCCGTCCAGCCAGATCCGTTCGCGCTGATGTCGGGGTGTCGTGCAGCCCCCTAGGCTGGGCGGCGACCGGCATCTTCACCTGCAACTCAGGCCTCATGGTTGCTGCACCACGGGGGGGAACTCCGGGCACGGCCGCGCGCGCGGTATGAGGATCTGGATGTTGGAATATGCAAATTCCACTGCCGGCTTGTATTGGCACAGCATCGGCTGTGCCACCAGCCTGTTCCAGACATTGCTCTCTTCAATGAAATCGCCTGTGCTAACCCCTAAGTTCTGCGGGTGCACGACGATTGCGGCGAAGCGATGGCTTGCCAGATCTCTGTAGAATTGGGCGAGATACGGCTGGTTTCCGGAAATCGCCATTTCCATCAGAGAGACCACCTCATAGTCCGGCACAACGGAGACGTCTCGGATCGAACCGAACGTCAGCAGCTGACGCTCATAGATGAATAGGACTTCGCCCGACTCGTTGTAGGTCTGAACCGCCTGCCGCACCCCGCTCAAGTCCGCTGCAGCCCGTGCTCGATCGTAGGCGAAAGCCGGCCCAAGTCGCAGGATGGAGAAAGCCACGGGCACGAGCACGATACACGCCACGATGGGCCACGGCGGCGTCGCCGGGAACTCTGCATTCCCGCTGGTTTCCGGCTGCACGCGGCCGCACAAAAAATAAACGCCGATCATGGCGAGCAGCACCATGTATGCGTCCATGTTGTGCAGGTCGCCGCCCCCACCGATCTTGGTGCTGACCACGAGGCCACCTGTGAACAACATGAGCAGCATCACGAGCAGCCCGATCCAGCGCACCGGATGCAGATCGCCAAAGTTGTGCCTCAGACTCCAGAAGATCAGTCCAAGCAGCGGCAACGAAACAATCAAAATGCCGGGGATGATGCCGATAGGATTCGTAGCGCTCGGGAACCAGCGGTACCACAGGAGTGCAGAAGTCAGGCTTGAACCAAAGGCCTCCAGGTTCGAGTTGCCGGAAATCGCAATATAGAAGGCCTGGCCGACCAAAGCCGCGATCAGGCCGACCGTGCCCCACAAGACAGGTCTGGCCGCATAGCGCCAAATCTGTCCTGCTCGTCCAAAAGGCTCCTCCAACACATAAATGGAGATTGCCAGTATTGCAGGCACGGGGTACCAGTTGAGCCGGCTCATGCCTGCCCAAAACGAGGCGATCAACACCGCGATCAGCGATCGCCACGGGTGGTCAGCTGCCACACCGAGAAGCACGATGATCACGCACACCTGCAAGTGATAGTAGACAGCGCCCTGGAACGAATACAGAAAGAACCAGACTGCGAGGATCGCAGCCGTGATCCAAGCGCCGGGTCGGACTCGACGGATGAGTATCCAACCTGTGGTTCCAGTAATTCCGATCCAGAGAACCACTTGCCAGAGTCTTGCCGCCCAAATCGGCAAGCCCCTGACCAGAAACGGGATTGCCAGCAGCAGGTAGCGGGTGCCATGCCAAATGGAGAGAGGCAGGCTCACGCCATAGACGGATCGCGCAAATGGCAGTGAGCCGTAGTAGAAACGGCTGGCCTCCGACCATCCCATGGAAAAGGGATAGTCACTCACCGGCAGGAAGGACACGAAGATCTGCGATGCCAGGCCGTCCAGCAGCAGGGCGAACGCCATGGCGACCGGCCATGAGAAGTTCGCAGCCAGTCTCAAACCCACCACTTGCAGCGGGAGCAGGCACCAAAACAGCCACAGCAGACGAAAGAAGGCCTCCAACCCGCGGCCGAAGAATTCGGCTCTTGCGTACAAGATGATCGGAACGGGCAGCAGCATCAGCGCCGGCCCCGCGATCTTGCCAAACAGGGACGGCAGCTGCTTGAGGTCAATCTTCTCCCAGTACGCCGCCGGGTCGTGGTGTCGCAAGAGCACCCACAAGCCCAAGGCAACGTTGACCGCAAAGACGCCCATCAGGGCCACCCACTTGTAGCGCGTCCGGATCTTGAGTAGGGCCTCGGTTTGCTGTTGCGTCTGGATGATTGCCAGAAACGCAATCGCGGCACCGATGCCGAAATATGTCTTGACGAAGGTTCTTGGATCAGTGCTCACGTTGATTATGCGCTGTGCGTTCTGCTGCGGTCCGCGCCCAATCAGCCGATAGGTGGTTCCGGTTGCTGGCTCTTACCAAGGGTGGCAAGTATGCCCGGCAGAAAGAATGCCCCCACTAGGCTGACAGCCACATACAGCGCCCGGATCAGTACCGCCACCGTCAGACTGACGGCCGTGCTCAATCCCGCAACCGTAGAGAAGAGAAATGTCAGCGACAGTTCTTGAACCCCGTAGCCGTTGATCGAGATCGGCACCAGGGTCACAAAATATGCCAGGCTCCACAACCCCGCGATAAGCCAGAAGTCCACGTGACCGCCCAGGGCTTGGATCAGGATATACATGGTCAGGAACGTGCAAAGCATATGTCCCCACGTACATG
>JBGPAT010000326.1:0-3694 GCA_041480885.1 Anaerolineae bacterium | reverse complement strand
CTATCAACCGTCGGTGGAGACGGCTATCCGCAACGCCGGACGCTTCATGGCCGAGGCTGGAATGGATGCCATCAAGCTTGAGGGCGGTGCTGCCATGGCTGACCGGATTCAAGGAATCGTTGCGGCAGGCATTCCCGCCATCGGCCACCTCGGTCTCACGCCGCAGTCTGTGTCGTCCCTGGGTGGCTTCCGCCTCCAAGGGAAGTCCGCAATCCTCGCCAAGAAGATCGTTGATGATGCGCAGGCACTTCAAGAGGCGGGCGCCTTCATGATCCTGCTTGAGATGGTGCCGGACCGTCTCTGCCAGCTCATCACGGAGCGAGCCAAGGACTGCATCATCATGTCGCTCGGTTCGGGCCCGCACGCCCACGGACAGTTGCTTATCTACCACGACATGTTTGGGCTCTATCCGCGGTTCAAACCTAAGATGGCAAAGATGTATGCCAACGCCGGCGAGCTGATCCAGAACGGCCTGAAGGCTTATCATGATGAGGTCATAGCCCGGCAGTTCCCGCAAAAGGAGAACTGGTTTGTGATGCCAGACAACGAATACGATGCGCTAGTCAAGCTGCTTGCCCAGTAAGCCGATGCCAGCCAATTTGCCGCCAGGAGTAGAGAATGGACGATAGATACCGCAAGCTCCTCGCTATCCCGCAGGCGCGCCTGGATGCCGTCAACCAGGTGCTGAGCGACCCAAACAGCAAGGTGACCAATGCATTTCTCGACGTTGTGGCCAAGTATGGCACGCCCGAGCAGATCAATGCGAAACATGCTGAATCCCGGAAGGTTGAGAATCTACTCAAGAAGGTAGCGGCCGTCGATCCAAATTATGTGAAGGATCTCAATTGGCTATCCGAACAAACCAAGGGCGGTCGACTGATTTCTGTACAAGACTACCGTCGCAAAATCCTGGGTGCGGCGGCCAAGTCCGCGACTTTCAAGGACGATCTTGCGGTGACCCTCGAGGTCTCTGCACTCCAGTATTTCCCGTGGGTGCGCGAAATGGTGGAAGACGCACTTCGGGACCAAACGCTTGTGCCGGGCCGCTTCATCGCGGTGCGCAAGATGAAGGAGTCGGAGGCGGACGGTGATCTGCCCGCGATCGTCGCAGCCATGGATCTGATTGGCGCCTCGTTCGTCGAGACGCTGGACACAAAGGGCACCGACGGTTCGAATCCGCACCTGGGAGGCCCCGAGACCATCACCGGTTATTTTGGCGGCATCGGCCAGCCAAATGAACACGCGCTGCAATGGCTTGACGAGTTCCTGTACTACTACACAAACTACGGAGTCCAGCACGTGCTCAACTTCAATGCTGGAACCATCCTGCTTGGTTTCCTGCTCTATCGTCTGGGTGTAGATATCCAGTTCAAGATTTCAGTGTTCTTCGGCAGCGACAATCCCTACCACGCTCTGTGGATCATGCTCGCCGCGAAGCTGTTCAGCCGAGACGATGGGACTTCTCCTCTGATCGGGTTCAACTGGTCAAACTCGATCAACAACGAAACCATGGAGCTCACAGCACAATTCCGAAAGGCGTTGGGGTTCGAGGATGTTGTGCGCTTCGAGCACCATATCACCGAGACCTGGAAGTCCATAGTCAAGCAGCCCTATGACCGACGCGCCGAACTCGTGCAAATCGCCGACCACGTCGCGAATATCTCCGCCAAGCACGAGGGCGGAGATCCGGAGATCGAGCCGAGCCTAGCACACCCCTCGGACATCCTGGACTATTTCAGGGACAAGGAAGAAGTGATCCAGTCCGGGGACTGGGACGCAATGAGACTAAACTTCATGAAGAAGGTGGAGGCCTGCAATCACACGGCGCGTGCCTTGACCGAGCGCCACCTCAGCTTTATCGCCGCGCGTAATCTGCATGCCTAGTTGTAGCCCGGATCAATAGAGCGAGCCAGAAATCAAGACATCGAGCGCCCGGCTGGCATGCATTCGCTCGGCGCTGCGACGCGGATGCGGCGGGCCACTTTGATCGCCCCCCGGTTTGCGGCGCGCTCCTTGCGCGAATGTGCTATCAAGCCTCAACCCGTTGTTGACGCGGGCCCGCTGCTCCGCAGAAAAATCGCCCAGTACACGGCTGCAACCAACACCGCGCCGCCAATGATGTTTCCGATGGTAACCGGCAGCAGATTTGCCCCCAAGAATGCGGGCCAGGTCAGCTTGTCGAGGTGGGGCACCTGACTGGTCACGGCCGCGGTAAAGGCTGGATCAAAATCCTTGATGAAAAGTGCGTAAGGGATGAAATACATGTTGGCGACGCTGTGCTCGAAGCCGGCAGCCACAAAGGCCGCGATGGGCGGCACAACGGACAGGATCCGATCGATAGTGCTCCTGGCGCTGTAGGAAAGCCAAACCGCCAGGCAGACAAGCGCATTGCACAAGACTCCCAGCGCCACCGCTTGAACAAATCCAAGATCACATTTGGCCACGCCGGTCTTCAGAGCCGAGATTCCCACAGCATTTGCACCGAAGGTGTATTGCCTGGACAGGAAGATGAGAACTGCGGTTCCTATCGAACCCGCGAAATTCCCCACGTACACGATGAGCCAATTGCGCAGCAGCTCTCTGGCCGTGACCTTTCCGCTGGCCCAAGCCATCACGATCAGATTGTTGCCGGTAAACAGCTCCGCCCCACCCACCACCACCAGGATCAGCCCCAAGCTAAAAACAAGTCCTGCCAGGAGCCGCACTACGCCATACGGTAGAGCGGCCGTGAACGCCGGTGCCCCATCGCTGCCCGTCACCTGCATCGAGCCGGCGCTGACAGTCGTGGCGAACATAGCGCCCAAGGCAATGAAGGCGCCCGCCAGGACAGCAAGCATGAATGTCCGGAGAACTGGCATTTCAGCCTTGCGCACACCAACCAATTCGGCGCGCGAGGCCATTTCCTGGGGTAACAGTGCGTCGATGCGAGTTACGGGCATGAGTGCCTCCAGTCCTAGATCGGGCGGCTTCTCGCCGCCCACGCAACGACGCCGGCAATTACCAGGGCCGCGACGACAATCGCTCCGACTGCGCCCGCGGCGCCAGCCGCATTCGACGCGGTCGCCGCGGACGTGGGCTCCGGCGTTTCAGTTGAGACAATAGTCGCTGACGCGGTGTTCTCCTGCGCTGTCGCCATCACGGGCTCCTGGGTTTCTGTCGCAGCAAGCGGAACCGCAGTCGGTGGAGCAGCCGTCGGCGTAGCTACCTGCTTGATGAACAGCTTGTCACCTGGATTGATGATATAGGTTGCGGAGAGCTGGCTGAGTTTTCGAATGTCATCGATCTTGACGCCGTAGGCAATGGCAATCTGCCAGAGGGACTGCCCGGCCTGCACTTCGTGCACGATCTTCCCGTCGGCATCGGGCGTGCTCATCTTCACCGGAATAATGATGTCGTTGAGGCCTGCGCTGTATTGAGCCTCAGCGCCTGGGGCGGCGTTTTGCGGCAGGCCGCTGCTGGTCGGGCGAGCACAATCAATCACATAGTAGACCATCCCATCCTTCTCGGCCACGCCCGCACCGATTTCCTGCAAGTCCGTGGAAAGCATCGTGTGCAGGTGAATGCTGTCGCCCGTCCACGCCGCAACGGCCTCGGTCGGCTGCATGTCGGAACCCATAACCACGTTCTCTGAGCGGAAGCCGCCCAAGGCTAAGTCCCCTGCTAAAGGATAGCCGGCGGCGAGCAATCGCTGGGT
>JBGPAT010000325.1:0-3707 GCA_041480885.1 Anaerolineae bacterium | reverse complement strand
AGGTCCTTCACGCGATTCATTTTGCCGCCACATTGGGGGCATGCATAGGAGACTTCATCGATGTAGGGCCGGTGTAGATCGAGGTCCCGCAAATCGCGGCCGACCTTCTCGGCGAGCTCCGATACCGAGCCCACGCACTCCCGGTATTTGTCCGAATCACATTCCCACACTGGCAGAGGCGTGCCCCAGTAGCGTTCACGGCTCAGTGCCCAATCCACATTGTTCTCCAGCCAATTGCCAAAACGGCCCTCCCGGATGTGTTCGGGCACCCAGTTGATGGTGCGGTTAAGTCCTACGAGCTGATCCTTGAACTGGCTTGTTCGGATGTACCATGTGTCGCGGGCATAATACATCAGGGGCGTGTGGCAACGCCAGCAGAAGGGATATGTGTGGGTGTAGTCTTGCTTGCGAAAGAGGAGACCGCGGGCCGCAAGGTCATCAATGATCTCGGGATCAGCCGTCTTGATGAAAACGCCCCGCCACGGCGTGACCTCGGGCCGGAAAGTACCATCCGGAAGGACGGTCATCAGAATCGGGAGGTTGTGCTCCTTCGCCATCTGCATATCTTCGGCACCGAAGGCAGGCGCCATGTGGACCAGTCCCGTGCCGTCCTCGGTCGTAACGAATTCGGCCATGACCACGTAATGTGCCGGCCGATCGGGCGGCATGAAGGTGAACAGCGGGTGATACTTCAAGCCCTTCAGCTTCTTGCCTTTGAACTTCTCGACGATCTTGATGTCCTCGTTCTCGAAAACCTTATCCACGAGAGCGCTGGCAAGTATGAGCCTCTCCCGGCCGCCGTTATGGCGCCGCTCGACCGTGACATAGTCAATGTTCGGATGCGCGGCAACCGCCACGTTTCCCGGCAAGGTCCAGGGTGTGGTAGTCCAGACCAGCAACGATGTGTCCTTGCGGTCAGTCAGCGGAAGACGGACAAAAACGGACGGATCAGTTGCATCCTCGTATCCCAATGCAACTTCGTGGTCCGAGAGCGGTGTCCCGCAGCGCGGGCAGTACGGCACCACTTTGTAACCTGTATAGAGCAGGCCCCTGTCCCAGTAGGATTTGAGGATCCACCAGACCGACTCGATATACTCATTGGTGTAGGTCACGTATGCGTCTTCAAGGTCGACCCAGAAGGCGATCCGATCGGTCAGGCGGCCCCAGTCGCGAATGTACTCAAAGGCAGACTTGCGGCACTCCTCGTTGAACTTGGCAATACCATAGTCCTCGATCTGCTGTTTTCCGGTGAACCCGTGCTTCTTTTCAACCTCGATTTCCACCGGCAATCCGTGGGTATCCCAACCCCCGCGCCGGGACACGTGGAAGCCGCGCATGATCTTGTAGCGCGGGAACATATCCTTGAACACACGCGCCAGCACGTGATGGACGCCCGGGCGCCCATTGGCCGTCGGCGGTCCCTCATAGAAGACGAACTCTGGCTTGCCTTTTCGGTACTCGACAGTCTTCTTGAAGATCTCCTCGCGCTGCCAGAAACCCATAACACCTTCTTCCATGGACGGCACGTCGAGTTTCGAAGGAACTGGTTTGAACATAGCAAAGCTCCCAATCACAAAGCGGCAAATATGGATACCCAGAAACAAAAAGCTCTCGTCTCTGTTCAGAGGCGAGAGCGACGCTCACGCGGTACCACTCTGGTTCCCGAGGGTCCGGGCACTCAATCCGCTACATGCATAACGGCATCCCTGGTAACGAAGGATGGCTCCGTCTCGCCTACTCTCCGCGTGCCAATCTACTGTACGGCTGCCGCGGATTTCGGCTCGAAGCTCCGGGATGATTTTCAATCCGGTTGCTGATCTGGCTCACACCAACCCAGACTCGCTGGCAGCACTTAAGATCTACTCGCTCCCATCATCGCCTTCCAAGATTTCGGCGATTATCTCATACTTCATTTTGAACGTCAACGACCTTGGGGGGCGTGCTTCGAATGCGGAGCACTCGGCCCACAGTCCGATTTCCTGGCATCAATGAACCGCACGCCTGTACTACCGGAGGCCACGGCAATCTGGACTCAGGCCGGTGCCAGGGCATCGGTCTTGGCCGCCATTATGAAATCGTTCTGGTGCAAGCCCCTTATCTTGTGTGTCCACCACTGCACGGTCACCATACCCCACTCGGTAACGATCAAGGGATGGTGGCCCTCTGTCTCCGCAATTTCCCCCACCTTGTCGGTGAATGCCATTGCCTGAGCAAAGTCCTTGAATTTGAATACGCGCTCCAGGCGCTTCTCGGCGTCCACCTCCCGAATTTGCCATTCGGGCACTTGCACTCTGAGCCGGGCCACTTCCGCTTCAGGCACCGTCGGCTCCCCGCCTCGGCAAGCCACACACTTGAGTAGCGACAGGTTCGTCATGTCTGATACCTCCACCGATAAGTTGTCACAGCCCCAATTTGCCACATCGGCAAGCCACGGGCCAGCCAAAAAATGGGGATACGCGATCGCTCCTGTTCCATCCGAGTTGCTTGATTACCGAAGGCCGACCGGGCGGGTCATTGAAGCGCTTTCGCCATCCACGCAAGATCATCAGGATTCTCCAGATGGACTCGGATGACGCGTCGTCCACGCGATACCAGGGACTCGTAGTCTCCGAGTGCCTGTGCACGGATGAACGTACCGAACGTCATGCCCTCATTTGGGATCTGGATATCAAATGGCACCTCGCTCACAACCTGAATGAAAAGCCCGATGTTGGGTCCGCCCTTTTGGAATTGTCCTGTGGAATGTTGAAAGCGCGGTCCAAAACCTGCAGCTGTAGCGGCATGGGTCTTCTCGCGAATCGCGACGCGCAGGCTCTGGAGCGTTTGAACCATATCCGGGTTGCGCGGCAGATACGCGTTGATCGCAACGTAATCGCCGGCCTCTGCTTGCTTCAGGAACGCCAAGAGCTTGGATCTTCCTTCATTGCTGAGTCCGGCGGCGTCGACCACGATGTCCCATTTGCCTTCTGCCAGCCTACCCGTCGAGCGGAACTCTTGGATTTTGGCGTTGGTTCGATCCTTGCTTTCTTGAACGTCAGGCTGGTCAAATGCGTTCACACCGAGGATGTGGCAGGCCACCGCCACCGCTATTTCCCAGCGGAAGAACTCTGCCGCAGCGTCGTACGATTCACCGATCGTGGTTACAAGCACCGGAAATCCCGCCGCCCGCAAAGCCTCCGCGCCGGAATCCAAATCCCCGGTGCGACGCAGATAGACGAACAGCCGATCAGATCCGTACAGTTCGGGCGCGTCCAGGGGCTCCAGCGCCACGGGCAAGATGCCCTTGCCGTTCTTGCCGCTGGACTCCGCGACGATCTGCTCGATCCAGTTCGCCAATGCGGATACGGTCGGGTCGGCAATCAGCGTCAGCTTATCGCGTCCCGCAAGCGCGGCTTCGCCCAGCACGGCGCCCAGAGTCATGCCGGGACTCCGAGCCGCAGGAACATCGCGGCCACACTCCCGCCGCATCCAGTCCGCCCTCGAGAGCAGTTGCAGAAGATCCACATCAAGCAATGCGGCGGGCAGCATGCCGAAGTCGGTGAGCGCGGCGTAGCGCCCGCCGACGGTCTCGTCAGCGGTGAATATCTTTCGAAACCCGAGCTTGCGAGCCAATGTCTCGAGGGACGTGTGTGCGTCCGTCGTCGCGACAAAACGGGAGCGATCCCCGTGGCTCAGATCCCAAAAGTAGTCGAAGGCAGCACTGACCT
>JBGPAT010000324.1:0-3711 GCA_041480885.1 Anaerolineae bacterium | reverse complement strand
GTCTTTTGGTTGTAGATGCGCGTGCCGACGAGATCGGCCGGCACCAGGTCGGGCGTGAACTGGATACGCTTGAATTCACCGCCGATCGCCTCGGCCAGGGTCTTGATGGCCATGGTCTTCGCCAGCCCCGGCACACCCTCCACCAATATGTGCCCGCGCGCCAGCAGCGCCACTGCCAACCGTTCCAGCAGGTGATCCTGCCCCACGATCACCTTCTTCACCTCATACAGCACGCGTTCCATTGGTTTTCTGTTCTTGGAATTGATTTCCTCATTCATGATGGTGTCCTCCAGGAGACGGTGCTCTGTTCAACTGTCGCGCACTCCTCTCGTGTGCTAGCTTGCCGCTTCAATAAGGCGGGGATCCCAGTGCGCTGCCTGCCACGGTGATGGGCACCGCAAAGCCGATGCCGATGAAGACATCCTCCTTGGTGGGATTCACAATGCCGGTCACCAGCCCGACCACTTGTCCTTCTCGATTCAGCAACGGGCCGCCCGAATTGCCCGGGTTCACAGCGGCATCAATCTGAATCAGACCTCGCAATACCTGATCGCTGCCCGGCGGCTGGAAGGAACGGCCAAAGCCCGAGATGACACCTGCGCTCATCGAACCATAGAGGCCAAAAGGATTGCCCACCGCGAAGGCCTCGTCCCCCACGTGCATCGCATTGGGATTGCCCAGCACCGCGGGAACCAGCTGCGCAGGAAGAACACTCGGACTAACGACCGCCACATCGTTTTCGGGTTGCGTGACCGTGACCCGCCCACTGGCCTGTGTGCCATCCGCGAACGTTATCTGGATGTCCGTGGCTTTGGCGACGACATGCAGGCACGTAAGGATATCGCCGCCGTCATCAACGATAACGCCGCTTCCCAATCCGTCCCCGTCCGGGCCGACTGTCTGAATGAGCACGAGCGAGGGCCGGATGGCCTGATAGACGAGGGCCGAAAAGGCCGGCGGCGGCGTGGCCGAGGCCATTGTGTCAGCAACGGTGTTGTTCAGGTCCTGCTGGGTCAATATATGCGGGCCGGGGAAAATCATGCGGAAGATCAAAAGCGCGGCGAGCGCCGCCAGGACACCTGAGGCAAACGGCGCCAGCCGCCGGACTGCTCCGCGGATTCGTGCCATTCGTTGGCGCCAATTTGAGCCAGGCGCGGTGGAGACTTCGCTCGGTTTTCCGTTCACAAGGATTGATCCCGCTCAGTGCGCTCGCGCGCTGTCGCTAAATGCGCCATTTCTCAGTACGCTCTATGCCCGTACCCTGTAATACGCCAATTTCGGGTCTGTTGTGCACTATATCCGAAATATCGGTTTCTATTCTTAGGTGAAGATGAGAGGAAGTGCCTGGGAACATGGGCGCACCGCTTGGCGCCCGCAACTCAGGACTCTGTTGCGGAAAGCTGCCTTGACCGACCACTCAGCGTCAATTATCAAGCCGCAATGCATTCTCCCGGTGGCGCACGATGCCGACAGGTGGCGTAGGCGGAGCGGTGCATGGCGAACATCGTCAGGTCGATTGCATGCAGCCCGGCACCGCATTGGCGGTAGTGCTACCAGGGCTTACGCTGCTTGTACGAGCCCCCCGGGGAGGGAGAATCGGCGATGGCGGAGCAATACCGCTTTGCCCAACGCCGGCTCGCCCGATGGAGGCAAAAAGAAAACTGATGAGGAGAGATTCCCGGCACCGGAAACTGAGGATCTCCGAATCGTAGAATGAGGGCCGAAGGCGCGCGGAAACGGGCGGCGGACGCCTCAGCCCAAAGATCCCCTGCCGCGCACCTAGAACCTATGTTCTAGTTTGACAAGGGCTGGATTAAGTGGGGGACTCCTTGGGATGCGGCGGGGATCTCGTGCGGCTCTCATTGACTACGATACAGAATTATTGTATAATGTTGAGCGGATTTGTCCATATTCCAGTCACGGCTGCTGGCTCCAATATGGATGGACGTGCGCCCATTGCGTCGCCGAGCCGTATCGAGAGTCCTTTTATTAGAAAGAAGGAGAATTCAATGAAGAACGTACTAAGTGCACCGGTAAGAATGTGGCAAGTCCTTTTGGTTTCTGTCCTGGTGGCAGTCTTGACCAGCACGGCGGTGGTGTCGGCTGCGCCCCTAACGGCGTTTCTAGCCCCGGGGACATTCAGGATGGGGTTGAAGTACGGAACCTCTCCGGTGAGCCTTCCAGCCGACTACAGCAGCCATGCCGTTCTCGCGCACAGTATCGTGATCCCGGCAGGCAAAGTGGCAGACCTCGCGGCGATTGGTGAAGTTGACATGGAGGGGGGTGCAAGCACCGGGTATCAATACTGCTTCGGACAATACCGGCTGGACAACGTCCTCACCGGCACGCAGTTCAAGCCCGGCAATTACATTCTTGAGGGCTTCAACCCGCCCGCCAACAACCTCTCGGTACCGATCAACGGTTTTCTTGGAAATGTACCGGCGGGCACGCACACTGTCTATATGGTCATGCAGGCAGGATATAACACGTGTACGGCGCTGGATCGCTCCATGATCATAATTGCCAATATCCATTAGGCGGCCGACTACTCTGGCTGAGCATAGCGAGCGACTGGACCGGGACCTCCGACGCTAGCCAAATAGCACCACTGGAGGCGGATGACTCTGTTCATCCGCCTCCAATTTTTCCAGGCGCGAGACAGAGTGCGGGGGGAGTCGTCCCTCGCGAGCAGGCGGCAGCTTGTCCCCAGCGTTCAGAATCTCCAGGCGCTGCCCGTCGCCCATCCCCTAGGATAGCCTTCTGGCCTATCTGGCAGGCGAAGTTAAGACCTGTCGGAATTAGGAAGGTCTTTGTAGCTGTCGATCAAATCATCGCAGGGGGATGGCGACTGCCCAAGCGCACCATGGACTCAAGTTGATCTGCTGACCAACTTGGAGCTCCGCGGGCCTCTCCCTTCGGCCGAGTCGAGTTCGAGCCGCCACTCCACATCCCTGCGCCACGAGGCGAGGGCCACCCCGCTCCCATTTGGGAGCGGGGTGGCCCTCGGTATCCGCATTGGTAATTCTAGCGCTAGCCGAGATGCGCTCCCTTGGTCGTCGGGCCAATTTGTGCCCCCGGCATGCTACCTGCGGGATAAATGAATCGCCCGCAGCGCGTCTGATGCACCCATCTTCCTGCCAACTACAAGCGCGAGGGCGCGGCCCGGCGATGCGCGCTATCCGCTCACGGGAATGTTGTCTGCAAGTACTGGACGAGACTGTCAACCTGCGTCTGAGAGAGGAATGACCAGCGCGGCATCATCGTGCCCAGGTCCCCGCCCGTCTCATCCAGCCCCTTGGTAATCCCGAGGGCAACCTGTTGCTCGACGGTGCCGCGGCTCGGATCGGCAGAATAGGTCTGAGTCAATTCGCCCCAGTGAAGGGACGGCGTCGAAATCTTGTTGCCGCCCTCCTCCAAGGTCTTGCCCGCGCCATCTTCGCCGTGACACGCGGCGCAGGCCGCCACGTATAGTTGTTCGCCGCTCAGGTCCATTGCGGCGGGCGACAAGGTCGGTGTAGTGCCGCTGGCCGTAGTGGCTGTCTGAAGATACTGAACGAGACTATCCACCTGGGCCTGGGAGAGGGAAGACCAGCGTGGCATCATTGTGCCCAGATCCCCTCCAGTCTCATCCTGCCCCTTGGTAATCCCGAGGGCAACCTGTTGCTCGACGGTGCCGCGGCTCGGATCGGCAGAATAGGTCTGAGTCAATTC
>JBGPAT010000323.1:0-3719 GCA_041480885.1 Anaerolineae bacterium | reverse complement strand
GATGACAAACCGCCCAGGAGCGCCCCTTGCGGGACGAGGGTCGACCGCGTTTGTGACCGGGTATTCATCTTTGAGAGTGGCAGCCGCAAACCCCTGTTTGCCGTCAGCCGCCACCAAGTGCCGACCAGTATGATCAATACATCGCGAAGGGTGTCCGGGCAGGCGAGGTGGAGTCTGGCCATGCGCTCGCCTATTCCTGCGGGAGGCACTCCTTGACTCTACGAATCGTATCGGCCGAGATTGACGCCTCTTTCGTCTTCTGGCGGAGGAAGTCCTTCAGTTTCTTGACAGGCAGAGCCGGAAATGGCGCCTCGCTGCCATCAATTTGGGCCTTGTCACTCGTGAAGACCAATGCTCCGTTTATTGGCGGAACAGTGCCTTCGTCCATTTTCTTCGTAAGTTGTTTCTTGAGTGAGTCGATCTGATTTGCAGCGTCGAGATCCGGGCGGCCCAAGCCTTCCTGGCCGAAGATCGACATATAGGCTTGCATGAATCCACCGCCGCTTAGGCGCCAGCGATTCTTTTGGAATGTCACGATGCCGCGCTGATGGTAAGGCAGCAGCACCCACACTCCCATGGGGCCGACCAGCAGGTGAGGCACCGCCGTCACATAGTGATAGATGCTCGCCTCTCCAGGCAGACCTTTGAGAGCTGCATCGAGCTGCTCATCGGGCCGCGGGCTGCGCCCCCAGCGGTTCGAAAAGAACATGCCCACTTGAGTCAGTGTGAAGCCGACGATCAGGGCACCGATGGAATATACGAAGAGATCGGGCCTCTGAAATGAGAAGTACATTCCCACTCCGAGGATCCCCAACGCGCCAAGACTGGTCCACTGGCCAATTCGTCCGTTCCGCTTGATAAGCGTGTCGTTCCTGATGATCCTCATGTTTGGATGATCCCTGGCGCCGGCGCGCCCTGTGCTTTGGGGCTATGCTCATCCGCCGCATCGGAGATGGAAGCCCTCTTGAGACTTTCCTCGATCGCAGTCTTCATGGCGGTGAGCACATCCTTCTCCGCAGCGTCGCGCGCGAGTCTGATGGCGCTCTTTATCGCCTGTGCATCCGATCTGCCATGACCGATCAACACCAGACCGTTCACTCCCAACAGGATGGCCGCGCCCTGCTCGCTCGGATCGAGGAGCTTCTTGATGCGGCCCAGCGCTGGCCGCACCAACAACCCGCCGAGCACTGCAAGCGGCCCGCCATCCCGGATCGCGGACTTCACCTCGTCCAGGATCATCTTGCCCACCGCCTCGGCGGTCTTGAGCATCACGTTTCCCACAAATCCGTCGGTGACCGCGACATCTACTGTGCCGCCGATCACTTCCTTCCCCTCAACATTGCCGAAGTAGTTGAGTCCCGAGTTCTTGAGCAGGGGCGTGGCGTTGCGGACCAGCTCGTTGCCCTTGCCCTCTTCCTCGCCATTCGAAACAAGCCCGACGCGCGGCGTGCTCACTCCCCTCACTTTTTCCGCGTACACACTTCCCATAATGGCAAATTGCAGTAGATTGACAGGCGTGCAGTCCGGATTGGCGCCGATGTCGAGAACTACACATGAGCCGGTCGCGGTCGGGAAGATCGGAGCGATCGCGGGTCGATCCACGCCCCCCAGGCGACCCATCCGGAGCAGGGCCGTCACCATCGCGGCCCCTGTGTTGCCCGCCGTTACAAATGCGTCCGCTTTCCCGTCCTTGACCAGGTCAATGCCGACAGCAATCGAGTTGCGTGCCTGCTTGTGGCGCGCCTTCAAGGTCAATTCTTCACCCTTGTCCTTCATGGTCAGCATCTCTGGCGCATGGACGACCTGTATTGCTGTATCGGGGGCTCCCTGCGAAGCGAGGACGGGATTGATCAGGCTTTCGTCTCCTACGAGAATGATCTCGATACCGTACTCCCGGTTGGCGAGTACGGCTCCGATCACGTCGGGTGTCGGATAGTCGTCACTACCCATTGCATCCACGACAATGCGCGTCACGCTGATACTCCTTAGAAGATGGCTTTTCTTGACATGCAATCCGAGGCGATTATAATACCCCTGCACGCGCTGGTGCTGGAATTGGCAGACAGGCATGGTTGAGGGCCATGTGCCGCAAGGCGTGAGGGTTCAAGTCCCTCCCAGCGCACCAAGATCCCCCGAGAAGACTTCGGGGGATGGCTTTTGTCTGGATCTGTCTAGTGCAGAATCTGGCTCAGGAAAAGACGCGTTCGCTCCTCGCGAGGACTTCCGAAGAACTCGTCCACGGTTCCCTGTTCCACGATCCGCCCCTCATCGACGAAGATGATCCGATTGGCGGCGGCGCGCGCAAATCCCATTTCATGCGAGACCACGATCATCGTCATTTCGCCGGCGAGTTCCTTCATCACATCCAGGACTTCGCCGATCATTTCGGGGTCCAGAGCAGATGTGGGCTCATCAAAAAGCATCAGGCTTGGTTTCATTGCCAGGGCCCGGGCAATAGCCACGCGTTGTTGCTGTCCCCCTGAAAGCTGATTGGGATACTGGTCGCGTTTGTCCACCAGTCCAACGCGCACGAGGAGCCGTTCCGCGTCGCTGCGTGCCTGGGCCGGAGGGATTCGGCGCACCCGCAGCGGCGCCTCTACAATGTTTTGCAGGGCGGTGAGGTGTGGGAAAAGATTGAAGCGCTGGAATACCATGCCAATCTCAGCCCTCTGCCGGGCGATGTTGTTTTCGCTGTCTTCGACAAGCCGTCCCCCGTGGTGGTGATATCCGATCATGTGACCGTTGACGTAGATGTGCCCGCTGTTGATCTTCTCAAGGTGATTGATGCAACGCAGGAACGTGCTCTTTCCGGAACCGGACGGTCCGATCACAACAACCACCTCGTTCTTCCGCACTTCCAGGTCAATATCCTTGAGCGCGTGAAGTGACCCGAAGAACTTGTTTACCTTCTCGGCCTTGACAATGATGTTGCTGTCGGCAAGCTTCACATTTACGGCTGCGGTGGCAGTCATCAGCGGGCTCCTTTGCCGGGCGAGCTGGAAAACAAGCGCTGCATCATGCCTGGGCCGCGCTCAATGCCTTTGCGCTCCCCGAGGCCAGATTCAATCCGTGCCTGGATAACCGACCATACCGTGGTCAGAACCAGATAATACAAAGAGGCGGCGATAAAGAGCTCAAACGGTTTGAACACCCGCGCGTTTACCTGGTTGAAGCCATAGAATAGTTCACCGGCTGAGATTACCTCCATCAGCGAGGTGGTCTTCATCATGTTATTGAACTCGTTGCCGAGAGGTGGGATGATTACCTTGGCGGCTTGCGGAAGGACGATCCGCTGCATGGCCAGGCCGAATGTCATTCCCAGGGATTTGGCGGCCTCCATTTGGCCCGGGTCGATCGACTCGATTCCTGCTCGCACGATCTCGGCCATATACGCGCCTTCATTAATCCCCAAGGCCAGCGTGCCGGCCTGCAAGGCGCCCGTGATGGCAAGCGTGCCGATCACAATTTCTGGGAAGTTGTAGATATGCGTGACACCCAGGCCGAAGAACAGCAAAGCCATTTGCACCAGCAATGGGGTGCCGCGAAAATACCATATGTAGATCTCAGCAATCCACCGCAAGGCGCCCACCTTCGACATCTTCCCCAAGGCGGCAAAGAGCCCCAGGATGACGCCCAGCAGCTGTGCCACCACGCTCACCACGACCGTGGCGATCAGTCCACTCCGGATCAAGGGATCCTGGAATGCCGAGGGCGGCCAG
>JBGPAT010000322.1:0-3732 GCA_041480885.1 Anaerolineae bacterium | reverse complement strand
CGACGCAGCCAATCAAAGCAATGAGGCGCCCTCGGCCCCTAGGCGGCGGGGAAGTCACTGACATGCCAACGCCCTCCTTGGCGAAGCTGGAAGTGTATCCCGTCGTGAGATGTGCAGCAAGTCGGATCAGGCCCGGTCGATAGAGACTGGAGCCCCGACCACCTGGCTCCCGCCGGGTTCGGGGTCGCCTGCGCAGCTGCCGGCCGCGGCGATTGCCTGATCTCGGCAATCACGGACCCAACCGGAGACTTTCACCACCTACTCGTTCAGACTGTCCTCGGCCTCGCCGATCGCGCGCTCCATGGACGCTGGACCCTCGGGTGGCTGAGGGACCTAGGTTGGCAGTCAGCGGCTTCGTGCTGCAACGCTTCATTTAAGTAAGTGGAGATCTGTCAACTCTCGCGAGAGGCCTTTGTAGTTCCTGAGTGGGCACAGGTTGGACCGGCATGCGCAGCGGCGGAAAGCCCCTCTTGCACTAGCCCCCTTGGCCGACTCTCGTCGCCACGGTCAACCGCGCTGCGCTCAGGGGGGGCTCTCTCGTTCCGCGTAATCCCGCGCGGCTGCCATGCTTTGACCAAAGGGGATCCTGAATGACCTGTCGACGTGACGAAAGGCGTGTCCGAACCCGGACGATTGCGCATCACTCGTGTGGAGCACACTTGACCGGGCGGCGACGGCGCGACTCGCCCGGCCTGGCTCTTGAGGTCCTAAGCTCGATCTAACTCGATGGGGCTCGCCCCAAGCGGATAGCCGCCGCGACAGGCGGGCCGGGGAATTCGCGAATGAGGGTTCTGAAGGACCGGGAGGGGGCGATCGAAATCCTTTGATAGCCCGCACATGGAAGTAAGAAGGCGCATGAGGCTCCTGTTCCTTTCCAGCGGCCCTAACACGCCATCTAACGATGCTTTTGGCACAGGAGGCGACGGTGGGACCTGCCCGCCCTGCCTTGCGGTATTGCGGGACGGGGAACCCGCGCGTGAGGGTCTTGCAGGACTCGACGGCGGCAATAATGACCCTTGCTCGCCTTTCGCCGTATTCCGTGCAAGGGTCTACGTGTTAGCCACTGCGTGGCGAATCCAGACTCATGACCATCTCCTGGGGCCAGCTAACTAGCAACAACGCGGCGCCAACCAAGCAACCATCGCAGCGCGTTTCGTCGAGTGGGTCACGCCGGCGTGTTCACTCACTCCAAATGCTACTCGAGGCCGAAGGTCAGTGCATCATGTTGATTTATCAAGCCAAAATGAATATACTTGACTATCCCTTAAGAGTTCTTCCCGAAGGAGATACGAATCATGCGCTTAGAACCCCCCGTACCAGTTACTCGCGAAGAGTACACCCTCAACGTTCGCGATATCGAACCGTTGCTCCAGGGCTACCCTATGGACAAAAAGCCGTGGCCCGCCGCGACCATAAAGCTCCAGACCGGCGAGGAGATGTACATTCGTGAGGCGAAGATAGAAGAAGCCAAGATTCTGATGCAATATGTCCGGAAAGTCATGGATGTCGAGTATGACTTCTACGATATTGTCGGCGCCAGGGTCTACGCCGAGCTGCTCGGTTGGTACCGCAAGCGCATCAAAGATCCTTATGTCATGATTGGGATGATTGATGGCAAGCTGGCCGGCTTAGTCAATGGCCGCTTGATGAATGAAGACATCAACATCAGCCATCATACGATGACCTTCAATCGTGGTGGCCGCCTGGGCGCTGCTCTCTTTTACTGCAAGGCTTATTATGCCTTCGAGATCCTCGGCCAAAAGGAGTTCTGGTCCACCTATGAGAGCTACAATGGTTGGCGCATTGGTTTCTTAGGTATGGCGCAACCTAGTTACCCTTGGCCAGATGTTCAACACGAATTGGGTGGAGCTAGAGTATATTATGTCACCAAGAAGTATTGGGATCAGGCCATCAAGAAGTATTCTGAGCAGTTGGTGGGCTCTGCGCTCAGTTTTGATGTACCCGATGAAGTGATCAAGGCCAACGAAAAACTGGTCTTGCCCGATGACGTAACCGTGTAACGAATGCTTTATGCAATACTGCAGCCTCACTTTTTGGGGAGCCACTTCCAGTAGGTTTGCGAGTGATTCTCCTCGACGAATAGGTAGAACACAGCCTTTTAGTACGGCCTGAGCAACTTTTGCGGTATCGCACCCAATCAATCCGCCTGATAGCGATAGGGTTGTCTTGCTATCTGGGATAGTTCCCCCAGCATCCAGATGTGAAATGAGAGATCGTCCCCCGTCGGCATTCCATGATATTGGACTGTATTGTATTTCGAGTCCAGAAGAAGAGAGTTCGGATGGCGATTACTAAGGTTGAAATTCGTTCGGGCGCTTATTACGATTCTGTAATCCTCATGAAGTTGCAGCGCTCCTTGGCAGAACAGTCTGGCATTATCGACGCCGGGGTAGTCATGGGCACAAACGCCAACAAGGAAGTATTGGCGCAAAGCGGAATGCTGGTTCCAGCAGCCGAAGTCGCAGGTGCGGATGATCTCATCATCGTTGTCAATAGCAACGATGAGTCCTCCGCTCAGGCGGCCCTGGATAAGGTGGATGAGCTGGTTTCCTCGCGCCGCAGCAGTAGAGGGGATCAGGATTACCATCCCCACAGCATGGAGACAGCTGCCAAGTTGATGCCCGATGCTCAATGGGTGCTGGTATCAGTTCCAGGACGATACGCCGCTGGTGTGTCGCGGCAGGCAATAAGGTTGAACAAGCATGTCTTCCTCTACAGTGATAATGTCTCGCTCGAAGATGAAATCTCGCTAAAACAGGAAGCTTCTCAAAAAGGGCTCCTGGTGATGGGGCCGGATTGCGGTACGGCAATCGTCAATGGAATCGGCTTGGGTTTTGCCAATAAGATCCGAAAAGGTCCGATCGGAATCGTAGCTGCTTCAGGGACCGGCTTACAGCAGGTCTCCGTGCGGATCCATCAGATGGGAAGCGGCATCACGCATGCCCTGGGCACCGGGGGACGCGATCTCTCTGAAGCCGTCAATGCTATCACTGCACGTCAGGGGCTCGACTTGATGGCGCGCGATCCTGATGCCAAGGTGATCGTGTTGGTATCCAAGCCACCTTCATCTAAGGTTGCGGATACATTAGTCAAGATTGCGCGTTCGGTTGGTAAGCCAGTGGTGGTCAACTTCATCGGTTATGCCACTGCCTCACGCAGGGTGGATAATGTTTTCTTTGCCACCACTTTCGATGAGGCCGCTGAATTAGCAATCGGTCTGATCGACTCACCAGAGGATTTTGCTGCAGAACCGGATATTTCCAAGTTTGCGCCGGGCCAGCGCTATCTGCGAGGTCTTTTTTCAGGCGGCACGCTGCAATACGAGGCTCTATTGATCTTGCAGAATTATGTTCCGGTGGTCTACTCGAACGCCCCGCTGGATAAACGAAATAAGTTGGAAGACTCCCTCGTCAGCAAAGATCACACGGTTATTGACCTAGGTGAGGACGAATTCACTGTTGGCCGTCTGCATCCCATGATGGACAATGATCTGCGGATTCGCCGTCTCGAGAAAGAAGCCTCTGACCCGGAAGTTGCCGTCGTTCTGTTGGATGTCGTCCTCGGTTACGGTGCACATGGCGATCCGGCGAGCGAGTTGGCTCCGGCGATAGCCGCGGGCATTAAGGCTGCGAAACGTGCCGGCAGACACTTGGAGGTAATGGCGATTGTATGTGGCACTGATGGAGACCCTCAAGGGATGGAGGGTCAAAT
>JBGPAT010000321.1:0-3741 GCA_041480885.1 Anaerolineae bacterium | reverse complement strand
GATCGGGCCGGGTATCGATTGGGCACACTCCCGCCACGGTTCGGGCGAAGACGCCCGGACGAACTGCGCCGCGCCTGAGGCGACCAGCTCGGGATACACCAGCATCTTAACCCAAGGGAAGTTTTCGTGCACCTGGGCTGCAGCTGCTTCCATCTTGTCGACGGTTGCAGCTGCCTCCCAGGGCACAACTGACATTTGGATGCCGGCTATCCCAAACAGACGCGGCATAGCACTGCGCTATTGGCGACTACTGTCCTTTGAGGTCCGTCCAGAGCTTGTCGTACAGCCCGGTCGCGTCACCGACGTCCTTTACACCCACTGCATTTGTCAGGAAGTCAGCCGGTGGATTGGTGCCGGCGAAGCTCATATAGGCGTCGTAAGCCGCCGAGTCGTTCGCCTTCAGATAGGCTAAGGCAGCCGCGTTCGGGTTGGAATACGGGAATTCCTGGCTTATCAAGATGCTCTCGGCAGGCTCAAGCATGAAGTTCATGAAGGCCATGGCCGCGTCGGCGTGCGAGGCGCCCTTCGGAATGGCGAGGTTATCGAACCAGATACCGCAGCCTTCCTTAGGACAAATGTACACAATATTCGGGTCCTCACGGTACGCGAGCGTGGCATTGCCGTTGTACACCAGGCCCGCCCAGGTCTCGCCGGTGATCAGAGAGGTCTCGGGGTCGTCGCTGTTGAAAAGCAGAATATTAGGCTTCAACTCGATGAGCTTCTGCTTTGCCTGGTCAAGTTGCGCGGGGTCGGTGGAGTTCTTGTCAAACCCCAGCACCTGCAGAGCCATCCCCGGGACTTCGCGGCTGTCATCCAGCAGGACCAGCCGCCCCTTGAACCGGGGATCCCACAGGTCCGACCAACTTTTCGGTTCGAACGGAACCTTCGTCTTGTCGTAAACGAGGGAGGTCGTCCCCCACTGATAGGGCACCGTGTATTTGTTGCCGGGGTCGTAGTACGGGTTCGTGAACTTCGGATCAACGTTGGCGAAGTTCGGGATCTGAGTCATATCCAGGGGTTGAAGCAGATCCTGCTTCAACATGCCCACCACCGTGTAGTCGCTGGGGATCACGAGATCATAGCCGGAGGCGCCCGCCTGCAGTTTCGCGAGCATCTCTTCGTTGGATGAATAGGTATCGTAGTTAACCTTGATGCCGTATTTCGCGCTGAAATCATCCAGCATCTTCTGCGGAACATAGTCCGACCAGCCATACAGGTTCAGCACTGTGGAAGTGGGCTTGGCAGGCGCGGGGACGGCGGTTGGCTGTGATGCCGTGGTGGCCGCCGGCATCTCGACGGTGGCGGGTGGAGCCGCGGGCGGCGCGGTCGTCGGCGCCAGCGGTGCCGGCGTTGGCGCGGCGCAGGCTGCCAGCGTCAATGTCAGAAAAACCGAGACACACATCAGACGGTAGATCTTCATGTCGAACTTCCTCCTTCTTGTGGGCTTGCTTGATTCGCCCTGCCTTGGGCGAGCTGCCCAATGAGCAGAACGACGAACACGATCAGCACCCAGATGGTCGACAGCGCATTGACCTCGGGCGTGACCATGAATCGCACCATGGAGAAGACCCTTAGGGGCAAGGTGGTCGATCCGGGACCTGCGGTGAAATAGGTGATCACGTAGTCATCCAGAGACAGCGTGAACGCGAGCAGCGCCCCGGACAGGACTCCCGGCATGATGGTAGGCAGGGTAACTCGCCAGAAAGTCTGCATTTCATTGGCGCCCAGGTCCATCGCAGCCTCGTCAATGGCATTGTCGTATCCGTGCAGGCGCGCCCGCACGACCAGGGCAACGAAAGGGATGTTGAAGGCAATGTGAGACAGCGTGATCGTGAGCAGGCCCAAAGTCATATTCATCAAGACGAAGAACACCAGCAGCGAAATCCCCATCACGACTTCCGGAATCACGATCGGAAGATACATCACGGTTTCGGAGCTGTCGCGCCCGGGAAAGTGATAGCGCTGCAGGGCAAGCGCCGCCAGCGTACCGACCACCGTGGCCACGATGGTGGAAACAAAGGCGACGATCAGCGTGTTGCGCGTCGCCATGAGGACCTGCTGATCATGGAATAGGACATCGTACCAGCGAAGCGTGAATCCCTGCCAGCGAATGTTCAACTTCATCGTGTTGAACGAAAAGATGATCAGGATCAGTATCGGGATATAGATATACAGGTATGCCAGGAAGGTCCAGACGCGCAGCCACAGGGCGGGCTTCCTTTCACTCATGCCAGCAGCTCCTCGCCGAAGCCTGCCTTCCGGCTGTAATAGAGCGTAAGCACCAGCGTCAGAACCATGAGGATCATGGAAGCTGCCGCCCCAAAGGGCCAGTCGCGTGCCGTGAGGAACTGATTCCGGATCACGTTGCCGATCAAGATTGTCTTCGCGCCGCCCATCAGGTCGGGTATTACGAACATGCCCATGGCGGGTATGAAAACGAGGATGGTCCCTGCGATCATGCCGGGTACGCTCAATGGCAAAGTCACGCGCAGGAAAGCCCGCCAGGGCGGGGCGCCCAGATCGGCCGCAGCCTCCAACAGGGAATTCTCAATCTTCTCGAGCGAGGTATACAGAGGCAGCACCATGAAGGGCAGGAATTCGTAGATCATGCCGATCATGACCGCTGTGGGCGTGTATAGGAGCCCCAGCGGCGCGTTGGTGATATGGGCCCACTGCAAGAATGTGTCAAGGAATCCGCCGCCGCGCAGGATCATGATCCAGGCATAGGTGCGGATGATGAAATTGGTCCAGAATGGCACCAGAATCAGAAAGAGCAACAGAGAGCGCTGTCGCGCAGGGGCGCGAGCGATGTAGTATGCAAGTGGATAGCCGATCAGAATGCAGAAAACGGTTGTGGACAGTCCGACTCCCAGCGAGTAGACCACGATCTTCCCATACAGGGGGTCGAACAGGCGGGCGTAGTTTGATGGATTGAAAGCGAAGACGACTTCGCCATAAGTACCTCGCGAGAGAAGGCTCAAGACCGCCACCACGATCAGCGGCAGGATCATGAATACCAACAAATAGGCGTTTGCGGGCAGGATGAGAAGTAGGCCCTGCAGAACACGGCTCTCACGGACAAGCTGGGTCAGAGAGGCTCTCACCGGGCGCCGATCTGCCATCTGATTGACAGTCATGATACATCCTGTTTCATGCTGCGGCCCACCTCAGGCCGGTCACCGGCGGCAGTCGCGTAGTCGGGAAAAAGTGCATTGTCCATGCCGCTTCATAAACTAGTGGTTGGCCAGGACGAGGGTATTCTCCGGCGCCAGGACCACCCAGATCTTTTGGCCGTCTCGATAGTAAGTGCTGCGGTCCACGGTTGAAACGCGATTCTGCTCCCAGGCTTTAATGTGCTGGCCACCGACGTCCACGTAGACATGCGTGTCTGAGCCGATATACGTGCTGCGCGTGACCGCGCCCTGCATGCAGTTCTGCCCCGTGGCAATGGGCGCCTCGGACAATTGCACCTTTTCCGGCCGAATGCAGACCGCGGCGCTATCCCCAACCCGAATGTCAGTCGTCACCAAGCCGAGAAGCTCGGCACCCAGGAGCGGGACCGTCACCACCGCCTGGCCTCCCTCCACCGACTTTACCTGCCCCTCCAGGAAATTGGTTTCGCCGATGAAGTCCGCCACAAAGCGGCTGGTCGGCCGCTCGTAGATCTCAACCGCCGGCCCGATCTGCAATACCTTTCCCTGGCTCATGACCGCGATGCGGTCGGACATCGTCAATGCTTCT
>JBGPAT010000320.1:0-3762 GCA_041480885.1 Anaerolineae bacterium | reverse complement strand
TGGTCGTCTATTTCATCGCACTGCTGGCAGCCGCGCTGGACATGAGCGTGCGACGCCGCGAGCCTCGGCTGGCGCCGGGAAGCATCCTCGCCTGGGTGACGATGCACATGGCGTGGGGTGCCGGCTTTCTGTGGAACCGCGAGTCGAGGTCAGCCAAGAAGAATGGCTGAGACACCGCGACCGGGTCTGCGCCTGCGGCCCAACGAACACCGTTTGCTGCTCCTCATCGGCGACCTAGTGGCCTCCATTTCAGCCGCCTTTCTTTCCCTCTATGTGTGGCAACAATACTCCATCTATCACCTGATTTCTCTAGGGATGAGGCCCGAGCATGCTGAGCTCCTAGTCAAGATACAGGTGCCGTTCTGGTTCTATCTGCTGCCGTTGGCCTGGCTGCTGCTGATGGTCGAATTGTACGATCCGCACGCGGCAGTGAACTGGCGCAGGACCCTGCGGGGGATCGCCTTGGTAGCCTTCGTGGCGTTGGTAATCTATTCCCTGGTCTTTCTATTGAACCAGGAGCCGACGTCGCTCCCTCGAATCGTGGTCGGAGCCTTCATAGTTCTGGCCTCGGCGCTCACTCTGGGCTGGCGTATTGCTTACATCCGGCTGTACACTTCGTCCGGAAGGCAGCGGCGTGCCTTGATCGTCGGCGCGGGCAAGGCCGGGATCACGCTGGCAAAGGTATACTGCGCCGCCACCCCGAAGCCGTTCAGTTTGATCGGATTTATCGACGATGATTACCAAAAGCTGGACGCCTCCTATGAGGGCTTTCCCGTGGTGGGTCCCAGCAGGGATTTGTTGTCGATCATCGATGAATACCACGTTTCAGATCTGGTGATGGCGATCACGGGCGAGGTGCAGGGCGGCACATTTCAGACCATTTTGGATGCACAGGAACGCGGTGTGGAAGTGGCGCGTATGCCGACGATCTATGAAGAGATCACACAACGCGTTCCGATCCACCATCTTGAATCCGACTGGCTGATCCGATCGTTCGTTGATCAGTTGCCGGTAAGTGTTGTGTATGAGGCTCTAAAACGATTTCTCGATTTGGTTGGAGGATTTGTGGGGATTGGCGTCCTCGTAGTCCTCTCACCGGTCATCGCCCTCGGCACGCTGATTGATAGCGGCATTCCCATCCTCTACTCGCAGGACCGTCTCGGCAAGGGCGGGGAGGCGTTTTCCATTCGAAAGTTCCGTACCATGAACCAGGATGCGGACGCCGACGGCACGTACAAGCCGGCAGCAGAGCATGATGAGCGTGTCACGCGGTTTGGCAAGCTACTACGGGTGACGCATCTGGATGAGCTGCCGCAGTTCTGGAACGTACTGCGCGGGGATATGAGTCTGGTGGGACCGCGTGCCGAACGGGCACAGCTTGTGGCCGAATACCAGCGTCAGGTTCCGTTCTATCGCGCGCGTCTGCTCGTGAAACCCGGACTCACGGGCTGGGCGCAAATCAAGTATGGCTACGTTGCGAGCGTCACCGAGACCGTCGTCAAGCTCGAATACGACCTGTACTACATCAAACATCGCTCGCTGGCGATGGATGTTACGATCATGCTGCGCACGCTCGGCGCCGTCCTGCAGGGCAGGGGCAGGTAGGATGGAGCGATATCTGGTAACCGGTGGCGCAGGATTCATCGGTTCACACATTGCGAGCGCCCTGCTGAAGCAGGGCGTTGCAGTGCGTGTGCTCGATGACTTTTCGACTGGAAGGCGACAGAATCTCGAGAATTTGGAGGAGCCGGCAAGGGCCGGCAATCTCCAGGTTATCGAGGGAGATATCCGTGACGCGGCGAGGGTTGCCGAGGTCGTGCGCGACGTCGACGTCATATTCCACGAGGCAGCATTTGTCTCGGTGCCTGAGTCGATCGACAAGCCGCACCACTGTCTGGAAGTGAACGTCGCGGGAACGTCGATTGTGTTCGAGGCGGCCCGGAAGGCGGGAGTGCGTCGGGTTGTGATCGCAAGCAGTGCGGCGGTCTACGGTGATTCGACGGCGATGCCCTTGGTAGAGGAGGCTCGGCCTCGGCCAATGTCACCATATGCCGTCTCCAAACTGGCGGACGAGGCATACGCTGCCATGTACACGCAGGCATACGCGCTGGAGGTATGCGCACTGCGCTATTTCAATGTATATGGACCGCGACAGCGCCCGGACTCAATGTATGCGGCAGCTGTTCCCATCTTCATCCGGCGCCTACTGGATGGACAAGCCATCACGGTGTTTGGAGACGGCAGGCAGACGCGGGACCTGATCTTTGTGGGTGACGTGGTGCGCGCTAACCTGATCGCAGCCGAGCACCCCGCCGCGGCAGGGCAGGTATTCAATATATGCACGGGGCAATCCACGCGCGTTCTTGACCTGATCGGTGTGCTGCGCGAGTTGTTCCCCAACTCCCGCGTGCCCGTCTTTGCGCCAGCCCGCGCCAGCGATATCTACGCGTCTCTGGGCAGTCCCACGAAAGCGGAGGCCACGATCGGCTTCAAGGCCAAGGTCTCGCTGGACGAGGGTCTCAGAGAGACCGTGGAGCACGTGCGATGAAATCGCAGATGCACCTACGAAATCGCTATGTTCTGTACGGCGATTTGGTACTAGTCGTCGTATCGGTCATGGGCAGCTTCGCACTGCGCCTGGATGTGGCTCAGCTGCCATATTATTTTCCGGCCGTGCTTATTATGGGCGCGGTTGCGCTGATAGTCAAGGTGCCGACGTACTACTTTTTCGGTCTGTATCGGCGAATGTGGCTCTATGCGAGCACCCCCGAGCTGAGACTGATCACGGCAGCGGTCACGACGGCGTCGGTGTTGACCTCGGCGGTGATGTTGGCGCTGATCTCTTCCGGCCTAGTGGTCCCGGGCATGCCGCGCTCGGCTCTGGGGATTGACTGGTTACTGTCACTGGTGTTGATCGGTGGATCACGATTTGCGCTGCGCATACTGGCAGAACAATCGACGCTCCAGCGGACTGGCAAGGCCCGACGAGCATTGATCATTGGCGCTGGCGATGCTGGCGCCCTCGTCGTGCGGGAGCTGCAGAGATCGAGGCAGCTCAATCTAACACCGGTCGGTTTTCTGGATGATGATGCAGCCAAAAGGAACCAGGCGATCTACGGCGTGCCCGTGATCGGTTCGATCGGGGATCTCGCCCAGACGCTCGAGAGCCAGCAGGTGGACGAGGTTATTTTCGCCATTCCGTCGGCGCCTGGGCGCACGGTCCGAACGGTGAATGATGTCTGCAGGACAAAGGGCATCGCTTCACGCACGATGCCGGGCATCTATGAATTGATCGGCGGCCAAGTCAGCGTCAGCCGGCTGCGAGAAGTGGATATCACTGACCTGCTGCGCCGCGAGCCAATCCGGATCAATGAAGACGTGATCGGGGAGACGCTTTCAGGCAAGCGCGTGCTGGTCACAGGCGCCGGAGGCTCCATAGGGCAGGAGCTATCGCGTCAGATCGCGCGCTGGAACCCAGCGGAATTGGTTATCCTAGGCCACGGCGAGAACAGCATCTTTGACACGGTGCTGGAGCTGCGCGACGACTTTCCGGACCTGGCACTGACGCCGATCATTGCGGACATAAAAGACAAGGTGCGCATGACCGCCGTCATGAAGGAATACGGGGCGGAAGTCTTGTTCCACACGGCGGCGCACAAGCACGTTCCCCTGATGCAAGCCAATGTGGAGGAAGCTGTCCTGAACAACGTCTTTGGGACGAGAAATGTCGTGGAGGCAGCTGTGGAGTGCGACGTGGGGCGG
>JBGPAT010000319.1:0-3766 GCA_041480885.1 Anaerolineae bacterium | reverse complement strand
TCCAAGAGGCGTGGGCGTAATTGCCGTGACGTCTATGTATTTCCCATTTGGTCGGTTCTTCAAACGCTCCAGGATCTCGAGCTTGACCTTCGCCTTGTAGGGGCCATATAATTCCAGTTCGTCCGGGCGGATACCAAGTTCCTGAGCGACCTGCAGGATTGGCTTGAGCTTGGCCTCCTGGGCGATTTCAATGTCCGAAGGTACAGGGCGGCGCAATTTGAGTTTGGTAGGAACAAAGCGGACAGCAGCTTTTCCTTGGCGGGACGGTCTGCCGCTGGGATTCCCCCTGCGAACTGATTTCTTCGTCACGACTTTGCCCCCTGCCTTCCTGGGAATGGCCTTCTTCCGTGCCTTGGTTTTGGCTGCCATGTGTACTCCTTTCCGTGGATTCTAGCCCATTATCGAAAATTTTCACAAATCTGGCAATTGAGTAATTTCCGCTTATTCCGGATATTCGTCACGGGTGATAAGTGTACCGAGGCGGGCATTTGCAAGTGCCTTCTTCACGTTTCCCGGCTGCTCGCCCGAGAAGATCTGAACGGTCAGATCGAAAACTTCCGCAACCAGACCCAGCATTTGCTCGACCTTCGCTTGCATGCCGCCGGTTACATCGGTCCCGTCTGAGCCGCCGATCTTCTCTGCCACGGAAGGATAGCTGCCCGCCGTTATTCTATCGATCTTTTCGTGCCGGGTCGGAAAATCAGACCAGACACCCTCCTCAATTCCGGCCAGCAGGATGCGCCGAGGCTTGAGATAATGCGCCACATATGACATCAGTGTCTCCGTCGAGAGGACCGTGCCGCCCCTCATGGCGTCGAATACGATGTCGCCATGGATCACCGCAACCAGATTGGAATTCACTGCCGCCTCGAGTGAAGACAGATCCCAAGCGGTGATGGCCCCGTCTGTGGCGCTCACCATTGCAGAAGGCGCGAGCGAGATGGCGGCAACCTGTGACCGGTGGAGTGCCTCAACCACAAGCCGGTTTAGCTCTGAGGCGCGGTACCAGACCTCTGAAAAGCCTCGCCAGTATCGTCGCCCCTCGTCGATGGCTCCGGCCCCACTCGGCCGATGGGAGTACGGTACAAGGTGTTCCTTTGCCGCGAAGTGACCAAAGGATCCGGAGCCGTGCCCAAGGACTAGACGCAGCCCGGGCTCGTCCCCGAGCGCTGCCCGGATCTCGCGTGCCAACTCCTGAAGCTTATCCAGCCTGGCGGTATAGCGCTGAGTCTTGTCTGTGATCAGGGAGCCGCCGAGTTTTAGGAAGACGAGTTCGCGCATGGCAGCAATTCTACCTTCACAATGTCGTGGCGGCGGAGCCTTCATCGGAGCGATGGTGCCTGTGATTGTGGCCACTCCATGGACATGTTTTGAGACGCAGTATAATGCCGCGCATGGATCTGCAATCGGGTGTGATTGCGCTCGTCCTACTGGCTGTCGCATTTGCGATCATTGCGATTCTAAGTGGCTTGCGCACGATCCGCTCTGCGCGCAAAATGACCTTCTATCGTCTCCGGCGCCAGCGGGAGACCACCGGGTGGCGCCTGCTGGGCCTGGCGGTCTTCCTGCTGGTGATGGCAGTGGTGATGCCGGTTTACGGATTACCAATGGCCTACGAGTATTTTCCCCCGTCGCCCACGCCGTTGTTGACGCCGACAATAACACTGGTTCCCCCGATAACACTCACGCCCACGATCACTCTCAGCCCAACAACAACTGACACACCGCTTGTATCTGACACGCCAACGGCGTCAGCGACGCCTTTCATTCCGGCCGCGATCCTGGCGCAGTTCACGAGTGTTGTTACTCCGGATCCCGACGTGGTGTTCTCCCCCTTGCTGTTTACGACGGCCGGAGGCAGTTATCCTGCCGTCGCGCCCAGCACGGCCTTTCAAAATCCCGTTGGCCATTTGTATGCGATCTTCTCGTACGACCATATGTTGCCTGGCGTACAATGGACGGCTCTGTGGCTGCGCGACGGCCAGTTGGTGAATCCCGATTCGATTCCGTGGAACGGCGCCACGGGAGGCTATGGCTTTACAGACTGGAATCCCTCCCCTGACAAATGGACACCCGGGATCTACGACGTCCAGATATTTGTGGGCCAGCGTTTCATAATCAGTGGGCGATTCATCGTGCAGGGAGATGCTCCCACGGTAACTCCGACCTCCACGCCAAGTCGGACAAGCACACCGTTCCGGACGTCGTCGCCATCCGACTCGCCTACACCGCGTGTCACCCCTTCTACCGTTCCAACTTCGACTCCATGACCGATACAGCCTTCCAGGATTTCTATCCCGACCACATGGCACACTGCTACGGGTGTGGACGTCTGAATATGTACGGCCACCAGATCAAGAGCTATTGGGACGGCGACGAGTCAGTGTGCCATTTTCTGCCGGAGGCGCATCACATCTCGATCCCCGGTTACGTCTATGGCGGTCTGCTCGCCTCATTAATCGATTGTCATGGCACTGGAACTGCGGCCGCGGCCGCCTATCGCCTCGAGCACCGTGCCATGGACTCGGAGCCGGCACTCCGATTCCTGACCGCCTCCTTGCACGTGGACTACCTGAAACCCACGCCGCTGGGAATAACGCTCGAAGTGCGAGGGCGCGTCAAGGAACTGAAGGGCCGCAAAGTCGCAATTGAGGAGTGGATCAACGCGAATGGGACCACAACCGCCCGCGGCGAACTGGTTGCTGTGCAAGTACCCGACGATGTCGTACGCGAGCTATTGCAGTCTCAGGGACGTCCCTCGTGATTCAATGCCTTGGTATCGCGCCGCCGCTTGCTTCTTAGGCGATTTTGCTGAAATACAGCCGCATGGGTGCGAAGTAAGACTCTTCCCAGCCTGATTCATAGCTCTCGGCTTGTCCCTCTGGAATGTCAGTATGGGTCAACGTCAGCTTGGATCCGCCTTTTACCGCCTCCAGCAGAACTTCGATCTGCGAATCGGCGTCAGCCTCGGCAAACTCGCTCGTCCGCCAGGCTTGGAGGATACGACTGTGGGGTTTCAGCGCCAGAGTCTTGCCCGTGATGTAGCCATCCCATGCGGTAAAAGCACCGCCCACCCGAGGCTCGACCTTCGCTGGACTGCCCGTCATGGCTGAATGCCCATCCGTGGACATCCAGGCTCGGAACACCTTCTCGGGACTTGCTGGCATTGTCGTGGTGATGGTGAAGTGCTTTTTCATGGCTAGGCCTCCTTGTGACCTGTTCTAGTTGCCAGAGCTATCGCGATCTGGGCGGCCAATCTCGCGTTGTTGAGCAGCAATGCCTCGTTGGCTTCCAAAGATCTTGCGCTGGTCAGCTCCCCTATGCGGTCGAGCAAGAACGGAGTCAGCACCTGACCGCGGACGTTACGCTTTCGCGCCTCATTCGATGCTTCTGCAATGATCGGAGCCATCTCGGAGCGTGCAATGGCACTCGCTTCAGGGATCGGGTTGGTCACTAGGATTGCGCCGCGCATTCCAAGCGACCGGTGTGCCATCCAAAATCCCGCGATGGCCTCAGCAGTATCCAATCGCAGACTGACCTTCAATCCGCTTTCACGCGAATAGAACGCCGGCAAGTCTTCTGTTCCGTAACCGATCACAGGCACGCTCACTGTCTCGAGGTATTCCAGCGTCGCGGGCAGATTCAAGATCGCCTTCGCGCCTGCGCAAACCACAATCAGCGGGGTGTCAGCCAGGGTTGGCAGATCTGCCGAAACATCAAAGGGATCCTCGTTGTGGACTCCGCCGATTCCCCCGGTCGCGAATAC
>JBGPAT010000318.1:0-3772 GCA_041480885.1 Anaerolineae bacterium | reverse complement strand
TACGACAATATTCGCAAGTTCATCACCTATATTTTCTCCAGCAATGTGCCGGAGGTTCTGCCCTTCCTGGCCACAGCGAGCCTGGGCATTCCGCTTGCACTCACCGTCCGGCAAATCCTGGCAATCGACATGGGCACCGACATTCTGCCTGCGTTGGCATTGGGCATGGAGAAACCTGAACCCGACGTGATGAGCCAGCCGCCGCGTCCACGGTTTCAGCCACTCTTGGACCGCCCGCTGTTGTTGCGTTCCTTCTTGTGGCTCGGAATGATCGAGGCTGTTCTCTGCTACGCCGGCTTTGTCGGAGTCTATGTGCTCGCAGGACACGCAGGGCGGCTGGGCCTGCCGTTCCTGGAGGTGATTCACTGGCCGCATGTGCTCGCTTTCATCGCATCCGGGAACGTCGAGCACGTGGCTCAGACCGTCTTCCATGCGGGAGTAGTGACATCCCAGATTGGGAATGCCTTTGCCTGCCGCACGTTCAAGGCTCATAATCGACAGCAAGGCTGGACCAGCAATCCCATTCTGCTGCTGGGTATCGCAGTGGAGTTGCTGGTGATTGCCATACTCATCTATGTCCCGCCGCTTGCGCAGGCCTTCGATCATGCCACCCTGCCATTGTTCTTCTGGCCCATACTTCTGCTGTTCGCGCCGGTGTTATATACTCTGGAATGGACGCGAAAGGCGCTTGCACGCCGGTCTGGCAGGCTGCCGGAGGCTGGCTTGTCTTGAAACCCGATAGAGGAGGTAGCTTGCCATGAAAGTCATTGTGATGGGTTGTGGACGGATTGGCTCCCAGGTCAGCAAATTGATGTCCAGGCAGGGGCACGACGTGGTGGTCATCGACCACGATGCCAACGCAATTGGACGCCTCGGACCCCAGTTCAAGGGCCGGGTGGTTCAAGGTTTGGGATTCGATCGCCAAGTCCTGGTAGAGGCGGGCATTGAGCAAGCCGACGCTTTTGTCGCAGCCAGTTCGTCGGACAATGCGAACATCGTGGCGGCGCGGATTGCGCGGAACATTTTTCACGTGCCCCGCGTTGTGGCACGTTTGTACGATCCTGGTCAGGCGGAGATCTACCAGCGACTCGGATTGACCACGATCTCGTCCACTACTTGGGGCGCCCAGCGGATCTATCAAGTCTTGTCCCATACCGATTTGGACGTGATGCAGACATTTGGCCGCGGCGAGGTCTCGCTCGTGGCGGTGGAAGTGCCGCCCGACTTGGTTGGTAAAAATGTCGGGCAACTGTCCGTTCCGGGCGAGATTGGGGTCGTCTCCATCACGCGCGAGAATGAGGCTTTCGTCCCTCGGGCAGGCACCGAGTTCCGCGAAGGTGATCTGATCCATTTGTCGGTCTTGTCCACGGCTATGAGCCGCGTGGAAGAGATGCTGGGATTGGAGAGGAGGTAAACATGTATGTCCTCATCGTGGGCGGCGGCAATACCGGCTCACATTTGGCCCGGCTGCTCCTGGATGCCGGCCATAAGGTGAAGGTGATTGAGCAACGCCCTGTGCCGCTGGATAAGCTCAGAACGGAAGTTCCGCCTGAGGTCATCTTGGTGGGCGACGGAAGTTCGCCCTTGACGCTGGAGCAAGCCGATATTTCGACAGCTCATGTTCTGGCAGCCGTGACCGGATCGGACGATACGAATCTGGTGGTCACTTCACTGGCGCGTTTCGAATTTAACGTGCCGCGCGTGATTGCCCGGATCAACAATCCGAAGAACGCCTGGCTGTTCACCGCCGAAATGGGCGTGGACGTTGCCCTCAACCAAGCGGATGTCCTGGCGCACTTGATCCAGGAGGAAATGTCGCTGGGCGACATGATGACGCTCTTCAAGATTCGCCGAGGGCTGTACTCCGTGGTGGAGGAGAAGGTGCCGCCCGGCGCCAAGGGCATCGGTGTGGCGCTTAAAGACATGGGTCTTCAGGAACAGTGCGTCATTGCGGCGATCATTCGCGATGGACGGATGACTCTACCTAGAGGCGAAAGCATTTTTCAGGCCGGGGACGAAATAGTGGCAGTAGCCAGCCCCCAAGGAGCCAAAATACTAGCGGGGCTGCTGGCCCATCCGATCTACCCGGTCCGCGAACCAAAGCCGAAGACCGCCCAATCGGCACCAAATTGACCGAATCCGAAGCTTCACGGTATAATACCGTGCTCTTCGGATAGAACCGTCCGCCTAAATGGCCGTACACGGGCCAACCCGGCCCAGCTAGCGCCGCAGGTCATCTGCAGTGCGCAACTATGTTTGTGCAGGGGTGCGTGTGCCCGTCAGGACGAGACACCCAGTGAGTGAGGAATCAGTAGGATGCCGAAACGAACTTATCAACCCAAGATTCGCCGCCGCTTGCGCGTGCACGGGTTCCGAGCGCGTATGGCTACGGCTGATGGGCGTGCTGTCCTCAAGCGCCGCCGTCTGCGCGGTCGCTACAGACTAACGGTCCGCGCCAATGAGCACGTGAAGCGCATTCGTTGGTAGAACTCCGACGGCGTGGCGAAGTACACAGATTCTCGCTTCTCGACTGGCCAGTGTTCGTCCGGTCAGCGTGGTGCCGGTGCAGCGCAGATTCCGGCTGACCCGGTCGGAGGATTTCAAGCGGGTGCGGCGATTTGGCAGATCGTATGCCCACCCGCTGATTGTGTTGGTAGCCCAGAAGAATGAACAGGCAAACGCACGCGTGGGGGTGGCTGCCAATCGGACGGTTGGCAGTGCGGTGAAGCGCAACCGTGCCAAACGCCTGATGCGTGCTGCGATGCAGACACTGGTGCCCTCCATCTCTCCCGGCTGGGACTTGGTCTTGATCGCCCGCCCGCCTCTGACTTCCTGCGACATGTTTGAAGTCCGCGAAGCTATATTGCAGCTCTTACGCCGCGCCGAATTGACCTTCCGTGCCTGATGCAGTCCGAATTCTATCTTCCGCGAGAATACCCAAATGAGCCGCGTCTGCGGGATCTGCCGCGGGCGCCTCGCAACTGGGCGCGTCTGCCTCTGCTGGGCGTGATCCGCCTGTATCAAATGACGCTGTCCCGCGGACTTCCCGACGGCACGTGCCGCTTTTATCCGTCCTGCTCTCACTATGGCTATCAGGCCATCTACAGGCATGGCGCTCTAAGAGGCTCTTGGATGGCCACCTGGCGCGTGTTGCGTTGCAATCCTTTCAATCCTGGGGGCTACGATCCCGTTGCATAGGAGTTATGGCTGTTCAAATGAAACGTCTTACCTTGATCTCTCTCATCCTGCCGGTCGCATTCCTGTTGAGCGCCTGTGCAACCGGTACCAGCAGCTCGAGTTGGCCCGGACTGGCGGCGGACGCCAATCAAGCTTATCTTGCCAGCGGTGCTTTTGTATATGCCGTTCGCCTCACCGACGGTTCAAAGGCCTGGCAATACCCTGACAAGGCCGGCACACAACATTTCTACTCGCAGCCGGTGCTGACATCAGATGGTCAGGTGCTTGTCGGCAGTGCTGGGACCGACTATGGGCTCGTCAGCCTGGACGCGACGACCGGCCAACCGAAGTGGGGGGCCCCTTTTACCTCCAGCGATAATTGGGTGAGCCCGCCGCTGGTGGTGGCCGACACAGTCTACGCCGCGAACAACAACGGCACGCTCTATGCTCTCGATCTTGTGACTGGCCAAAAGCGCTGGTCCGTGCCATTGGGCCGCTTGATGTGGGGCGCTCCCGCCAGCAACGGGAAACTCGTGTTCGTGGCTTCGCTGGACCATTTTCTGTACGCAGTCGATCCGACCAGCCGCAGCGTGGC
>JBGPAT010000317.1:0-3775 GCA_041480885.1 Anaerolineae bacterium | reverse complement strand
TGAGACGGGCTTCCCGATTTGGACGAAGCTTCATGAAAACCAGGGGGATCTCAAGGCCCCAGAGCTGATGGGAATGCTGCTGGCTGCCGAGCCCTCTCTTCAGCAATCCCAGGCGATTTTCCAACAAGCTATCCAAGCGCGCAGCCGGATAACACTCGAGGATCTTTCCCCCGGCACGCGCTCGTGGGTGACGCGAGCAGATCGCTATCTGCCCCCACTCGGTGAGGGGCTCTCGCTGGCCTTGTCGCTTCCCAATCTGCTGGGAGGCGGCAACGAGGGCCCCAAGACCTACCTCGTTCTCTTCCAGAACGAAGATGAATTGCGTGCGACCGGCGGTTTTATTACGGCCGTTGGCAAGGTGGTGGTCTGGAACGGAAACCTTATAAGCTGGAGTGTCGCGGATTCATACAGCGTTGATGACCCCGCCAAGTCCTATCCGCCCGCACCATGGCAAATGCAGAGCTTCATGAACATACCCATCACGACTTTCCGGGACGCCAACTGGTCGCCGGATTTCCCAAAATCGGCCCTGTGGGCTGAATATCTTTATGCATACACCAACTCCTTTTCCGTAAACGGCGTCATTGCCATTGACCAGCATGTCCTGAAAACCCTGCTGTCAGTTACCGGGCCGCTGCATGTGGACGAGATCAATACGACGGTGACGGCGGAAAACGTCCAGCAAGTAATGCGGTCCCAAAAGGTATCCCCGACGACACAGATAGACGACCCCAACTGGTATCGCAAGCACTTCATGAACCCGATCGCAAGCGCAATATTATCCATCGTGTTGTCCGGTCATGGCCTTTCCTGGGAACAGCTGTTCAAGGCCATGTTGGGTGAACTCGATCAGCGCCACATCCTGGTCGAGCTGGATGATCCAACCATGTCGAAGCTGCTGGCCGAGCGTGGCTGGGACGGATCGGTCGCCAGAAAAGCAGGGGACTACCTGATGGTGGTGGACACCAACGTGGGCTACAACAAGACCAACGCCGTGGTTCGCTCACAGCTGGTCTACGATGTGGATTTGCAGAATCTGTCCTCGCCGACGTCAAATCTGGCGGTGTTCCAGCAAAATGGCGCACGGGGCCCAGCCGACGTATGCAACGAGCAGCCGTTGGGCATCGATCCAATCGGGGAGGAGCTTTGGTATCGTATTGATTATTGCTATTACGACTATCTGCGTGTCTACCTGCCCGCGGGAACGTACTTGACCAGCGCCACTCCTCATCCCGTCACGCGGAGAGAGATGATCATGCTGGATCAAGATGTCCCCCCACGGGTGGATCGATTGGATGAGAATCTCGAAGGCTTGCAGGCGTTCGGGACGCTGCTGGTTGTACCGATGGGCGGCTCCCTGGAGACCGACTTTCACTTCAGCCTGCCTGTCGGCATTCTCCAGGAAGACCCCTTGTCGAAAGCACAAATCTATCAGCTGTGGGTGCAAAAACAGTCTGGAACAGGGTCAATACCGATCACGATCAGAGTCCATCTTCCCGCCGGTTCCCGGCCGACGTCGATCAGCCCTGCAGGCGTTGTGCAGGCAGGTGCACAGCTCCTTTTCAATCTTGACCTTGCCACCGACGCACACATCCGGATCCAGTTTCAGCCCTAAGTCGGACGAATTCCGGCCTCCAGCTGCCCGTTCTCGGCTAGAATGTGGGCAGCAAAATCACAATGTCAGGAGCTTAAAAATGAACAGAATTCTTCGTGTTGTATTGGTGCTTTTCTTCATGGCGGGGATCATGGCGCTCGGGTCCCAGGGGAATGTCTGGGCGAGCCGGTTGCAGCAAGCCCTGCCCACGGCTTCACCGGTAGCTGGCCAGACGGGGACGCTGACGGACTGTGCCGGAGGAATAGTGAAGGTCGATTCGGCGGCGCAGGGGACGGCCTACAGGGCCTACGTCGTGTCCGCGGCCGAACTCCCGCAAGGGCTGCCAAATATACCGGTGACTTGTGCGTTCAAGGTCAAGGTGGTCACGAGCCCAAACCTGGGCTCAGACACACGTGTGTGCTGGCCTATTCTCACGACGCAGGCAGGCTCCGCGTACTACTACGACGGCAGCAAGTGGGTGGTATTGGCAGCCCAAACCGGCAGCAACCCACTCTGCCTCGACTATGTACCGGAGCTCGCACCCAATCCAGTATACGTGGTGGTGTTGAGCACTGAGCCGACCGGGCCTCAGATTCCAGTTACTGGCGGAGATACCACCCGGCCAGCGGGAACCGTAACCGGTCAGATACCGGTTACCGGCCAGACCTCGGCGGTGGGGAGTTGCACCTGGGTGTTCTCGTCAGTGGAATCACCGCCTGCCGGCGTGGACTACAAGGTCCAGTTTGTTCCCGAGACCGCCCTTCCGGGAAAGTTCCCAGGATTACTGGTGAGCTGTCCGGTCAAGGTCGATGCCGTTACGAGCACAAACCTTGGTTCAAAGACACTTGTGTGCTGGCCCCTTGTGCCCAGGCAGGCGGGGTTCGCGTACTACTACGACGGCAGCCAGTGGGTCAAGACGACGAATTCCCTCACTAATGACAACCAGGTTTGCGCCGACGTAGTTGCCGCCAACGCACCCAATCCGACCTTTGTTGCGATCTTCGACAAATAGTAAGGGCTGTCAAAGCAAGGTCATGGAGCGAGGCGCCCGCCTCGCTCCAGTGCTTTATTTGGCATGCTGGCGCGCATGCGTAGAATACTGATCCCCGGCTTGGTCTGCCTTTTCCTCGCCGCGTTGTATTTGGCAACGTTGGCGCCCGGCCTCACCTGGGCATTTGACGGCGCGGATGGTGGCGACTTGGTGACCGCGGCAGCCACGGGCGGCGTGCCGCACCCCACGGGCTACCCCACCTATCTGCTAATTGCATCGGCGTTCCTGCGGCTGCCATTCGGTTCACTCGCCTATCGTACAAATCTGCTTTCGGCAATTTGCACGGTTGCCGCGGCGCTCGTGATCTACAAGATCGTGCTCAGCGCGGCCAAGAACGTGACCTCGGCCCTGATCGCTGCCCTGGCGTTCGGGACGTTTCCGCTGATCTGGTCTCAGGCCATCATCACCGAGGTCAACGCGTTGCACGCGTTGTTCGTTGCGCTCGTGCTCTACCTGTTTGTCGTGGCCGCCTCGAGTCCGTCCGTGGATTTTCTGGGGGGCCTGATCCTGGGACTGAGCCTGGGGAATCACATGAGCACGGTGTTCCTCCTGCCATTTGTATTGGTCCATAACGTTGCGCTGCCGGACCCCGCCGTTTCTAGTGCTGTCATCGGAAGCAAGAGATCTGAATGGATCAGGTCGGTGGCCCGACGACTTGTCGGATTGTGGCTAGGTCTGAGTGTCTACCTGCTGCTGCCCTTGCGGGCCCGGGCCCGGGCGCCGGTGAATTGGGGGAATGCCGTGGACTGGAATGGCCTCAGCTGGCTGGTAAGCGGTCAAGCGTATTGGAACCGTTTGGGTGATTTCGATTTGGGCTATCTGATCACGGGTGTAAAAGCCTGGAGTCACTTCATCGTTCTGCAACTGGGCGTGGTTGGGCTGCTCCTGATCGTTGTCACCTTGTCGACGCTCGTTGGCAGGTCGAGACTGTTTCTCGCAACTGGCTGGCTGGCCGTTGCCTACTCTGTGTTCTCAATCCTGTACTACTCCCCCGACTCAAATGTCTATCTTGTGGCCGCCCTGATCGCCTGCGCCATTTGGATCGGTTTGGGCGCCGGCTGGATCGCCGACAAGGCATCGCTGAAGTCAGGGGTTCTCAAACCGATTGCCGCCGCCGTCATTTCCGTCCT
>JBGPAT010000316.1:0-3790 GCA_041480885.1 Anaerolineae bacterium | reverse complement strand
GGAGCAGGGCGTGAGTTCTTATACGGCGTCATCCTGGAATATGGCAAGTCGAACATGGCCGCGCAACCCTATGTCCGACCGTCGTTCGACGACAACCAGGGCAAAGTCGTGCAGGCGGAGATCGCATCGCTGAAAGCGAGCGGGCTGATATGACGACCATCTACGAGAAGACCGCGGCGGCGCTGATCACTCTGGATGTGCCGTTTGCGATGAACACCTACCTCGGAGAACTGCCGGACGTGTACCTGGTCTATCAACTGATCTCCGCGCCGGCTCAGCAGCATGCCGACGACGAGGAGAGCCTGCGCTCGTTCCGGGTGCAGGTCTCGATCTACAGCAATAGCGGGCTGATCGATCTGCCCGATGTTGACGGCGCCATGCTGGCAGCCGGTTTCCAGAAAGGGCCGATGCGGGAGCTGCCCTACGACCGGGACACCGGTCATTTCGGCCTGGCGCTGGACTTTGTAACTCTGATGACATCCGAGGAGATGTCACAACCAAAAGAAGGAGCATACTCATGACAATCGATCCTGGTGAATATAAGAGTGCAGTGGGGCTGCGGGACCTCTACATCGCCGAGGTGACGGAGGACTCGCAGGACGCGTATACGCCCGACACGCCGGCCTATTTTGCGCCGGCCGTGACGGCCACGCAGGAGGCCGCGGTCAACCGCAAGACGCAATACGCGGACGACCAGCCCTTCGACGCGATGAGCGCTGAAGGTGAGACGAAAGTGACGCTCGAGGTCACGAACATCCCGTTGGCGACGCTGGCCAGCATCACCGGCCGCGTGTTCGACACGTCCAGCAAGCAGCTGTGGGACAACGGCGGAGTGCCGCCCTACTACGCGCTGGGCTTCCGGTCGATGAAATCCAATGGCAGCTTCCGCTATTACTGGTTCCTCAAGGGCCGCTTCGACATGCCCTCCGAGGACCAGGCATCGCAGACCGACAGCCCGGATCCGAAGGCGATCAAGATCGTCTTCACGGCGATCAAGACCGTGCATCAATTCGACCTGGGCGGCAGCCCGGCCCTCGAGGACGGTGTGAAGCGAATCATCGGCGACGAGGACGTGAGCGGCTTCAGTGCCACCACGTGGTTCGACGACGTCGTGACCCCGCCCGAGATCAGCTCGTAATTGGGTGACGCCTCACCCCTGACCCCTCTCCAAATGGCCTTTGCTACGCTCAGGCAATTTGGAGAGGGGAATCCTACAGATAGGTGAAACATGCCGCCAGACACAGCAATTGCGCCGATCCAGATCACGCTATACGACGAACATGAAGAGGTCAAGGAAACCTACAGCCGCTCGCGGGTGCCATGGGGCATCCTGAAGAAGGCGATCCGGCTCTCGAAGCTCAACACGGACCTCGACAAGATATCCGCCGAGGACATCGATGCGATCGCAGGGCTGGTGGTGGAGATTTTCGGCGATCAATTCACGATTGCGGAATTGGACAAGGGCGCCGACGTCTCCGAGATGATGACGGTCCTGCAGGCGATCGTGACGAGGGCCAGCAGGCTTGTCAAGGCAAACCCTACCGTGCCGCCGGCGAAGCCGAAGCGGCAGAAGCACTAGACCCGGACGCCGGCGGAGACTGGGTGCTCGACCTGGAGTGCCGGCTGGTCGAGATGTTCGGCTGGAGTCTGAATGACATGGATTTGACGGACATCGAAACCTTGCTCCCGTTCGTTTTCTATTATCCGCACTGGAAAGAGAAGGGCAAGGCTCCGGGGCGGCGCAAGATGCGATTCGCCGACGAGGTCTCTTGGCTTTGAGGAACCAGGACAATGACTGAGGTATCGAAGATCTCTGGGACCGTCAGCCTGAATGCCGCGGAGTTCAAGAAGAACATCCTCGACATGAATAAAGATATCCGTCTGCTCGAATCGGCGTTCAGGGCCAATGCAGCCGGCTTTGTCAATTGGAAGAACGATGCCACGGCGTTGGAAGGGCGGATCCAGACTCTAAATTCCCAGATTGAAATTCAGAAAAACAAAGTCGCGATGCTGACCGCTGCGCATCAGCAGATGGTCACCGCGGAAGGCGCCAACTCGACGGCCGCCATAGATCTGCAATTCAAAGTCAACGGCGCCACACAGACGCTGAACAAGATGCAGACCGAGCTGGGCCAGGACAAAGCCGAACTGCAGAAGATGAAAAGCGGCAGCGACGACTCATCCACGGCACTGGCCGCGTTGGGCCTGGTCGCGGATGTGGCTGCGCTGAGTCTATCGGCGCTGAAGCAGGCGGCCCAGAGTGTGGTGGTGGTCTTCCAAGTCCTGGCGCTCGTGATCCAGGCCGAGCTTATGGCGGCGCTGGGCGCGTTGCAACTCGGGATCGGCGCGATCGTAGGCGTGCTGGGTGTGGGCGCTCTTGCGATCGGAGGGTTGGGTGTGGCGGCGGTGCTGGCCGGCGCAGCCCTGACCGGTCTCACCTTCAAGGCGGCGTATACCGCGGACCAGCTCGGAGAGCTCTCGGTCCGGACGGGGATCTCCGTCGAGCGGCTCCAGGAACTCGGGTTTATTGGAAAAATCGTGGGGATGGATATCAACAGCATGGGTATGGCGATGTCCAAGCTCATCCGGGCGATGGCGAGTGCGAAGACCGGGGCCGGCGCGACGGCGGATGCGTTCAAAACGCTGGGCATCAGCGTCAAGAATTCAGACGGCACATTGCGGGATTCGAATATCGTTTTTGGGGAAGTGCTGGACGCGCTCGGGAAAGTCACCAACGAGACGGACCAGGCTGCCCTGGCGCAGGCCATCTTCGGAAAGAGCTATCAGGAATTGATCCCGTTGATCAAACTTGGTTCTGAGGGCCTGAAGAAATATTCGGATATGGCCCATCTGGTGGGCGCGGTCGTTTCCACCGAAACGATCCAAGCCCTGGGGGATCTGCAAGACAAACTCGACATCGTGAAGCTGGGCTTTCAAGGCGTGGGCGCATCGATCCTGGTGGCGTTCGCGCCGTTCTTCAGCGGCTTACTGGACACGGTCATCGGCTATCTGGTGCAACTGGTGGGCATCGTCCAGAAGGCGGGCGGCGACTTCGGCAAGCTGGCGGTTTCGATGACCGGCCTGTTCGCTAAAGTGATCACCGACATTGCCAGTTCGCTGCCGAAGCTGCTGGAAAATGGATTGCTGATCGTGCAGAGCCTGATCACGGCCATCCAGACGAACCTGCCCGCGCTGGCGATGGCGGCAGTCAGCATCATTCAAACGCTGGCGGACGCCATCCAGAAGAACCTGCCGATGCTGGGTAGCGTGGCCTCGACGATCCTGAACGCCATCACGACCCAGATCCTGCCGCTGCTGCCGATGATGATGCAGGTGGGCCTGGGCGTGATCTCGACGTTGATGGGCTCGCTGCTGGAGAACCTGCCCGCCCTGGCGGGTGCAGCGGTCCAGATCGTGTTCACGCTGGCCAATTTCATCACGCAAAACCTGCCGATGCTGGCCGGTGTGGCGTCGGGCATCATGACCATACTGGTGCCGGCCATTCTGAAGACGCTGCCGGTGCTGGTCGCGGTGGGCGTATCGATTGTGCTGACACTCATCAAAGCGATCGCGGATGCCCTACCCACATTACTGCCGCAACTGGTAGCCGCCGGCATGCAGATCATCATGGTGCTGCTGGGAGGCTTGCAGGCCGCCATGCCGCTGCTAATCTCGGTCGCGCCCTTGATCATCTCGACCCTGGTCAATTTCCTGCTGAACAATCTCAGCCTGCTGATTGCGATCGGGCTGCCCCTGATCTCCCAGCTGATTGCGGCCATCCTGCCGTTCC
>JBGPAT010000315.1:0-3793 GCA_041480885.1 Anaerolineae bacterium | reverse complement strand
TCGTCTCGATCACCGTTTCGTAGTGGGCCGCGCCCGGTATCCGTCCGCACACGTCCTGAAAAAGCTGGATATCGGGATGGCGCATCGCCTCTACGGGCGTGGACGGGATTCGCTCGTCTCCCTCTTCCGGCTGGCAATATTCGAGCTTCTCTTTCCTCGAAGTGGAAGCAGCCCTCTCTGCTGTAGTCTCTGCTGTAGTCTGTGTGTAGTCTATGTAAGTTCCTTTAATCGAAATGACCGATGGTAGTGTGACAACTGACCGATGGTCATTTGTCAAATTACCGTTGGGCACTTGGGGAAGTGACCGGTGGTCATTTGTCAAAGTGCCATTGGGCAGTTGCCGACAAGCGAGTTCAAGTGCCTCGAAGTTGATCTGAAAGAAAGTGCGGTGCTCGACTCGGTTCGCCCGTTCCCGCACGAGCCCTTTTTCGCGGAGTGCCCGCCTCGCGGCCATCTGCTCCTTGTAGGTCAAGCCCGTCTCGTGCTCGATGCTCTGATTTCTCGAATCGAGGACGCCGTCAGGGTCGTCTTCGACAATCGTCCCCCGCTTCTCGACCCAGCCATCACTGTCGCGCTGCTTACCATGCCAGTAGATCAATTGGCACAGCAGCAGGGTTGCGTTCGTCGAACCGGTCACTGCGCGCAACCGCGGGTAGTAGGCCACCGGATGACCGGCGTCCGGAAGAAGTTCCGTGAGTTTCAAGGCCGGCTCCGATCAAATCGCGGCGAGTGCGCGAAGTATTGGCGGGAGAGATTGGGACACGTCCCAGGTTTTGTGCGCGGCATGGTGATGACCAAGGCAGAGCGGAAAAGACACGAGACTCAGTAAGTATCATACAGAACATATGTTCTAGAGTCAAGCGCAAGGTTTGTCCACCGTTGTCCACAGTTGTCTAGGATTTACAGAGTCTGGGAAAAGGACGGCCTATGAACGAGATTCCGGCTCGCGCGCGGCGACGCGTCTGCGCCGCCTCCTGCCACCGGCGACCACCGGAACTGCGGGGCCGCGCATCAGACTACGTAGCGAACACCGCCTTTCGGCGGTGTCGTTGTTTGGATGAGAGCAAGGCGCAGTCAAAAGACTCGCGCGGGGTTCACCAGCCGAGGTACCGATCTATCGCCGCGGCTGATTTGCGTCCTGCCACCATTGCCGTAACAACCAGGTGCGGTCCGGTGACCACGTCCCCGCCGCTAAAAACGCCCTTTCGATGCGTCGCACCGGTGCGCTCATCGGCCAACAACAATCCGCCGGAACTGGTCTGAATGCCGGGGGTCGTGGAGCCGATGATCGGGTCGGGTTTGTAGCCGATGGCCATGATGGCCGTATCGGCATCCAGGATGAAGTTCGAGCTCTCCACCATGGAGAACGTCCGTCGTCCCGATTTGTCTGGCTCGCCGAGAACCGTGCGGACGCACTCGATCTGGGCTAACCGGCCATCTGCACCCGCGATGAAGCGCACAGGCTGGGTCAGGAAATGGTACTTGGCGCCCTCGTCGATGGCCATTGCACGGTCTTTGTGGCCTCCCGGCATTTCCGCCTCGCTGCGGCGGTACAGACAGAAGACATGTTCCGCTTCCATCCGCAGCGCAGTGCGCAGGCAATCGGCTGCCGTGTCGCCTCCTCCGATGACCGCCACGCGCTTTCCGATCTCAGGTCGGGCCAGCATCTCGTGCGGCAGGAGATCCATCTCCACATTGGCGCGCACCAGGAAATCTGTCGCTTTATACACCCCCGGCAAATCCTCGCCGGGCACGCCCAGCGACATATCGACTGTCGTGCCGAGCCCCAGGAAGATGGCATCGTATCCACCGGCAAACAGTTTTTCGATCGTGATGCGCGGCCCAATGTAGGTATTGCCCACGAAGGTCACGCCAGCCCGCAGCAGATCGTCCCAGATGTCAAAGACCACTTTCTTGGGGAGCTTGAAATTCGGGATGCCGTAGATCAGCAGCCCGCCCGGCGCGGGTTTGGCTTCAAAGATGGTTACCCAATGTCCGTGGCGGACGAGCTGTTCGGCGCACGCAAGCCCCGCCGGACCACCGCCGACAATGGCTACTTTCTTGCCGGTGAACTTGCCGACCGGGATGTTCACCCCCCGCGTCCTGCGCTCATAGTGGGTCGTGAATGCTTCCAGCGCCCCCGTCGGAACCGTTAGATGGCCTTTCTTAGCCCGCACGCACGCCCCTTCGCAAAGTCTCTCCTGCGGGCAGATGCGTCCGCACACTTCGGGCAGGGAACTGGTCTGACGATAGATACTCGCAGCCTGGTTGAACTTGCCGTTTTCAATCAACCAGACCGCATACGAAATATCATTCCCGGCCGGGCAGGCTTTCTGACAGGGAGCGGGGTCCGGGCAGTGAATGCAGCGCTGCGCCTCGTACATCGCCCATTCGTCGTCGAGGCGCAAGACCACCTCATCGAAGTCCAGAATACGTGTGTCAGCGGGACGCAGCGGCAGCCCGCGTGAATCGAGTGCCATCCGTGCCTTGCGGTCCACGGACGAAAAATCACGTACGACCATTTCCTCCGCTACTGCCATAGGGTTGCTCCTTGTTGCGTCCGGCTGCGGGGATGACACTCAGCCAGGACGTGGTTGCCATGGATTATCACGACAATACGGGTCAATTCACAATACTATACAGGCTATTCGCGGCCAAGGCACGTGCCATTTGTCATCAAAAGTGGTCGCTGCTGCACACCTCGGCCTGGCCCCACATAAGGTTTCAGGCGTCCAGGGTGATCCCGAGTTTCGCGCAGGGATGCATGTGGCGGGCACGGCGTGAAGAACCGCGTCTGGCGACGGGCTTTGACGGTACCTCCCCATCAGGCATGTACGCCCTCCCGGAGCCCGTGTGAGGATTATGCCAATGAGAACAAGCGAATCATGGGAGTGACAATCTGGTGCAGCCAGCCTTGGTCTCGTGTGATATGCTCCTGCCGATCCGTTCAGCCTGACCGACACATACCCCAAGAACCCGCTGAGGAGCCGGAGCCGACGCCATGAAAACCGACGAAATCCAACTGCTCTACGAATACAACTATTGGGCGGACCGACGCGTTCTTACGACGTCCGCCAAAGTCAGCCCCGAGCAGTATGTTGCCCCCGCCAACTTCGGACTGGGGTACGGGAGTCTACGCGCTACCCTCGTCCACGCACTGGATGCCGAGCGCCAATGGCGAGTCATCTGCCAGGGGCTCTTTAACACACTGCCGCCCGATGGACATAATGCGACCACAGAACTCACTGAAGCCGCACTTCCGACGCTCACCGTGTTGCAGCAACGCTGGGACACAGAAGAAAAAGAGATGCGGGCATACCTCGGCACTCTGAGCGATGAGAAATTGAATGGCATTTTGCGCTACACCGTGCCAAGCGGTGTCGTGCGAGAACGGGTCCTGTGGCACTGCCTGGTTCATCTGGTCAACCACGGGACACAGCACCGGAGCGAGGCCGCCGCGCTGCTGACGAGCTATGGTCAGTCGCCGGGCGACCTCGATTTCACCCTATTCCTGAATGAACACTTGAGCTTACCGTGTTGAATGCACGCGGTGGGAGGCGTGTGGAAACCGTCTGCGAGTCACTTCCACCGCTCGCGCGCGGGCTAGCCCTTGACGTAGGACAGCTTTTCGCAGATCAAACCGCCCTTCACCTGGAATAGGTCGACTCCCCGGACGTGTCCCTCTTTGCCGGTCGCGTCTACCCAGTCGTACCTCCAGCGCATAATGCAACGAGTCCCCAGGCTGGAAATATCCTCGATCGCGATGTGGGCCTGCGGCGACTCGCGGAAGAAG
>JBGPAT010000314.1:0-3796 GCA_041480885.1 Anaerolineae bacterium | reverse complement strand
TGATCAACCCCTTTGACGAGTACGCTGTCGAGGGGGCACTGTTACAGCGGGAAGCCAATGGCGGGACCGTGACTGCCCTTTGTGTAGGATCCCCGACCGCCAAGGAGGCGCTCAAGCACGCGTTGGCAATGGGTGCAGACAATGCCGTATTGGTGTCGGACCCGGTGCTGGCGGCGCTCGATACCCAAGGAGCGGCCCGTGTCCTGGCCGCTGCGTGCAACAAGATCGGTGGCGCCGACATGATCATGTTCGGGCGCCAGACCCTCGACTATGGATCGGGCCTCACAGCAGCTCAGACCGCGCGGATGCTGGGCTGGCCGATGCTCGGTTTCGTAGGCCAAATCAAGGTTGAGGCAGGTTCCGTTCAAGTGTCGCGGGTCATCGAGGAGGGACGGCAGAGTGTCCAGGCGGCGTTGCCCGCCGTGCTTACGATCGTGCAGAGTATCGGAGAGCCTCGCTATCCATCGTTCATGGGAATCCGAAAAGCATCCAAGGCGGAGATCCCTGTCTGGTCGCTGGCCGATCTGGCGATTGCCGCGCCTTCCGAGATTGTGAGCCGCACGGAGCTCATCACTCCGGCAATCCGTGATACCACCTGTGAGATCATCACAGGCGAGAATCCGACCGCCGTGGCGGAGACGTTGGCCGATAAGATCCTGGCGGAGAAAGTCCTATGAAGACGTTCGTCTACGTCGACCACTTCAAGGGGGAGGCGCAATCAGCCTCTTGGGAGGCACTGGGCGCTGCAAAGAGCTTCGGCACGGCAATCGCTGTGATATTTGGTACGGAACTGGACGGCCTGACCAAGACGGCGTTCGAGCTGGGCGCAGATGAAGTCCTCCTAGCGGAGGATGCCGGACTAACGGACTACCGCCCTGAACCTTTTGTCTCGACTCTGACCGCCCTGGCATCGGCCCGAACTCCAGACTTGATCCTGTTTCCGACGACGACGCGCACTCGCGAAATGGCTGCGATGGCGGCCATTGATTTGGGAACAGGTGTACTCGTCGATGTGACGGGCCTGGCCCTCGAAGGAGGTCGGCTTGCGGCAACCCGCCCGATCTACGAAGGCAAGCTGGCCGAAAAAGTCGTCTGCGCCGGAAAGCCGGTGATCGCCACGCTGCGCGCCCGGGCATTTCCGCGACCCGCCGGGGCTGGGTCAGGCACCGGAACCACAACCAAAGTCGAGGCCAAAACCGACGCTGCGACCAATGTCCTCGGATATGACGTGGCGGAGCAGACCGTTAATGTCTCTGACGCGGGCGTGGTGGTCTCCGGAGGGCGGGGCGTGTCCAATACCCCTGCATTGACGCCGCCGGCGGGCCTGGATGAAAGACAGACGGAGCTCTGGCGCGCTGAACAGGGCTTCAAGCTTGTCGGGGATTTGGCGGCGGTTTTGGGTGGAGCGGTTGGTGCCAGTCGTGCGGCGGTGGATGGCGGCTATATCCCCTATTCTCATCAGGTGGGCCAGACGGGCAAGGTCGTGGCGCCGGACCTTTACATTGCCTGCGGCATCTCGGGTGCGATCCAGCACATTGTTGGAATACGGTCCGCCAAGTTGGTGGTGGCCATCAACAAAGATGCGGATGCCCCCATCTTCAAGGTCGCCCGGTACGGCGTTGTAGGCGATCTCTTTCAGATCGTTCCGGCGTTGACCCAAGCATTCAAGAGCAAACTCGGCAAGTGACAAGCCCTGAGCGGGCCGGGACCTCGCAACCAGCGGGCTGACCGGGTTTTGAAAAGCGAACAGGATTGGATGCACCCAATCCTGTTTTTTTTTGTGCGTGGAGACGGTGCTACGGAATTACGACGACGCTGGCGGCCTGCACGCCCTTTGGTCCCTCTTCAATCGAGAATTCCACTTTCTGCTCGGGTTCCAGCTTGCGATAGCCCTCCATCTGAAGAGCCGAGAAATGGACAAAAACGTCCTCTCCTCCTTCGCGGCCGATGAAGCCGTAGCCTTTGGTTGCATTGAACCACTTGACTGTGCCAGTATAACGTTCGGACATCTCGCCATACTCCTGTTTACAAAAAATATCCCGTTCATCTGGTGTCGCTTTCGCATCAGACGAGCACGGGACTCGGCGCAAGATTATCATGGGCATCAGGCGGTGTCAAGGCCGAACCCAAGCCTTTTGCGGAAGATCGCGTAACGCGATGCTAGATGGATCCACGGCGGTGACCATTCTGTGCGAGCCGTCGCCTGGGGAATCGCTCGGCGCAGCCCGTCTGCGTTGTCGAAAGGCTCCATCAGCAGAGTTGATCGTCCGAGTTCGAAAGTGGTGTGCGCATCAGAGCCAACAGTACCTGAGAGGTTATGCTGGCAGGCAAACTCTTGCGCCCGCCGGTTGAATGCGGGCGACAAACAGCGCGAGTTGTAGACTTCGATGGCGTCTACGAGCCCGACAATTCCGAGCAAGTCCGACTCCTCCCATCCACCCGCGCGCCATCGATCAAAGGGATGAGAAACGCTGATAAACGCTCCCTGCTCGCGCAACCGCCCAATTGCCTCCAGAGGTGAAAGCCCGGGTGGAATCTCGGTCGCCACGAAGGCGGCTAGGAGCTCTCCACGCGTGGTCATGATCTCCTCCCCCACGATCACTCGAACGGGGTCAATGGCTTGCGCACTGAGGGCACCCGCAATTGTGTTGTGATCAGTCACGATGACGCGGTCGATGCCCCTTGAGCTGCACGCGGCTACAAGCCTGCCGGCGGAGGTCAGGGAATCCTTCGAACAGGTTGTATGGCAATGAAATTCGACACGAATCATGGAATCTATTTTACTGCAGACACAGTTGCCCGTTTCATGCTTTTCTCGTAGAATCATGCTGTATGAGTGAGAGGCCTGCAAATCAGAAACCAGGTTTCGGTGCTCTTGTGCTGGCAATGCTGCTGGCGGGCATATACCTCTATGGAATCATCTGGAACGGGGGTATCTTGGGCAACATTGCAGGCATCGGCCTCGACCTCGCCCTGTTGCTCCTGCTCTTTCTGGCATGCACCTTCTGGTTTGCACAATTCGTCATCCCGGTCCACACTCTTGTGGACCGTTTGAAAGTCACCCGCTGGCTGTGGCTGCACGCGGGCAGTGCCCGGGGCGCCGCCATATTTGTGAAGAACGGCCGCAAAGTGGAGCGCGACGGCGAGAGCAAGATGCGCGGCCCGGGAGTCGTTTGGGTGGACTCTGCCAGCGCGGTCATGACACGCTCGAACTCGAATCTGCAGCGGGCCCTTGGACCGGGGATACATTTCCTTGAGCACGATGAGACCATCGCAACCACATTCAGCCTGCACACCCAGATTTGCACATTGGGACCGGGCTATGCCGAACCCCTTTTTGGAACGCTGAAAGAGCAGGCATCTGAAGAAGAGCGAAACCAATGGGCCCTGTTGCAGGCGAGCCGTATGGCGGTCAGCGGGCAGACTCGCGACGGCAATGAGGTCGTTCCCAATATAAGCGTTGTATTCAGACTTGACGCGTGGCCCGCGCCGAAGGGCATGCCGGGTTCGCGCTTTGGATTCGCGAGGGAGGCCGTTGAAAAGGCTGCGCGGGCTGAAGGCATGAGTCCCAATCGGGGTGCAGAGTCATCGAAGCCTGTCGCCTGGAATCAACTCCCAAGCCTGATGGTCGTGGATCTTTGGAGAGAATACCTCGGCAAGTTCACGCTGGATGAGCTGTTTCGCTCCAGTTTTCCGGGACTTCCCGATATTTTGCAGCCCAAAGATCCCGCCCCAGAGATGGCCTTGCCATGGACGCCCCCGAGTGTCAGGCGGCATTTCCTGCCGAGGTACCTCA
>JBGPAT010000313.1:0-3817 GCA_041480885.1 Anaerolineae bacterium | reverse complement strand
CACAATCAGACTATCGTGGCCCGCCGCGGCAATTGCCCCCAGATCAACCGGCCGGAGCAGGTTGCCCTCTGGCAGCACAAGTTGAGTTGCGACGATATCCTCGCCCAGCGGGCGTACGTGGCTCCATGGCGGCACTCCCGTCCGTATCCTGATCGCTATGGGGTGACGAACATCGGGCGTGGCGACGCCCAGCTCGTCCAGCGATTCGACGTTCTCGATCGGGACGACTGCATTCGCCCACGCGGGCAGCGGATCGCCCGTGTCCACATATTCGGCGAAGCCGGAACCGCCGCTCCCTGGATTCTCACCGAGCGTGAACACCACTGGCGACGTGGGCTGTGCGTCGTTGGTCGCCTCCGCTCGCAGCGCAAATCCATCCATCGCCGCAGCGTGATAATGAGGCGAGGACGTCCTAGCCCAGATCGGGCTTGCAAGCACCCGGCCCACCGCGTTCTCGTCTAGGGGGATGGTCTCCTTCTGCAGGACTCCCCACAGGCCAGCTGCCATGAGTGCCTGGCGAAATCGATCCTTGGCTTCTTGCAATGGAATGTCGTGCAAATACACAGACATATCGCAATTCCGACAGGATTATAGTCGAACATGATGGTGATAAAATCCTGCCGGCGAACAGGCTCTTGCGGGCATCATGGATTGTGGCGCTGGCCGCGTGCGGCCGCGCTCGCTCCACTCAATCCTTGCCCTCATCGCATCTAGTCGTGCTTGCCGCTTCATCGCTGACGCAGGCTTTCGAGCAACTTGGCAGGCAATTTGAGGCTGAGCATCCGGGCCTTGGCGTAATTTTCAACTTTGGGGGGTCGCAGGCGCTTCGCACGCAGGTGGAAGAGGGCGCCCCTGCCGATGTCTTTGCTTCAGCAAGTCCCACGGAGATGGACGTGCTGGTCACCGAAGGTTACGTGTCTGCATCGGCGCCACAGACACTTTTGACGAACAGACTGGTGGTCATCCTTGCGCCGCACAACCCCGCGGTCATCGAAGGTCTTCAGGACTTGGCCAGGCCCGGCATCAAACTGGTGCTCGCTGCCCCGGACGTACCGGTCGGACAGTATGCGCGCGAGGCCCTGGACAAGCTGCAGGCTCCGCTCGGGGCCGACTTCAAGAACAGCGTTTTGAAGAACGTGGTTTCTAACGAAGACAATGTCAAGCAGGTGGTCACGAAGATCCAGCTCGGTGAAGCCGATGCCGGCATTGTCTACGTTTCGGACGCGGTCGCCGCGCCGGATTTGAAGACAATTGAGATCCCGGCAGCACAAAATGTCATTGCACAGTACGCCATCGCGGCGCTTGCCAGGTCGGCCCATGCGCTTGCGGCGAGGCAATTTGTAGCGTATGTCCTCTCGTCCGACGGGCAGGCCGTGCTTTCGAAATGGGGTTTTGGGCCGGCGGGGGGGTAGGCTTCCGCGCCGCAGCCGCACAGCGCGTGGCCCAGGCTCCGCTGCGATCCCGCAGCCCGGCCAGCCTGATCTCCACATTGGATCTAGATGAACTCACCACGCCGGCTTCTCAAGCATCTGGCTCTTGACGGGCGCTCCGATTGGTTATTCATTGCTCCCAGTCTGCTCCTGATCGGCCTCTTTGTGTTGCCCCTGGCAGCCCTCATCCTGCGGGCGAGCAGCCCGGATTTCTTCGCATTTGCACTAACTGACGAGGCGGTCAGCGCGCTGCGCTTGAGCTTCGTGACGAGCCTCACGTCCGTGGGAGTGACCATTGTTCTGGGCACTCCTCTTGCATACATGCTCGCACGTTGGAGATTTCGCTTCAAGGCGTGGATCGAGCTGCTTATCGACCTGCCCGTAGTCCTCCCCCCGTCTGTGGCCGGTCTCGCCCTATTGATCGCGTTTGGCCGTCGCGGTACTTTCGGTCCTGCGCTCGGTCTCGTCGGGCTGTCGCTGCCGTTCACAACCGCAGCAGTTATCATCGCGCAGACATTCGTCTCCGCACCGCTGTACGTCCGGGCAGCACGCCTTGGCTTCTCGGAGATCGACCTGCAGCTTGAAGAAGCCGCGCATGTGGAGGGCGCGAATCAATGGCAGTTGTTCCGAGAGGTGATGCTACCTATCGCGAGTCGCGCACTGGTCGGCGGCGCCATCCTGACTTGGACCCGCGCCCTGGGTGAGTTCGGCGCGACGATCCTATTCGCCGGCAATCTGCAGGGTGTCACACAGACGATGCCGATGGCCATTTACCTCGGTTTCGAGCGCAGCCTGGGGGTTGCCATCGCGTTATCCGTCATGCTGGTGGCGGCCTCTACCGTGCTGCTCTTGGCAGTTAAGGGTTTGGAGAGAAAGGAATGACCCGAGCGCGGTGGGAAAGGCAATCGCGGGCGGGTATGCTCACAGGCCCTACAACAAATAGACCAGGACCAATTCCCCCGCCTGCAACCCGGTCGCATCCGGCGGTATGCGAACGAGGCCGTCCGCGCTGACGAGATTGAAGATTAGGTTCGATTTTCCGAAGATCGGCTCAGCGTTCCATTGCCTGCGCGCCAGCCCTTCACCCTCCCCATCACGCATCGCCCGCCGGGATCCTGGCGACAGCTTCACCGGCCACCAATCCTCGCGCCCCGCCTGCGATGGAAGGTTGACTGTCAAGCGCGCCGGGACGCTCGGCCGAGGCATTTCGGGCGGCAATCCAAGCAGTCGCTCCACCAGCGGCACCAGGAATAAGTACCCATTCACAAGCGCGCTTACCGGATTGCCCGGTAGGCCAAGCACCGCCTTGCCCCCGCAGACCCCCAAGATCGTAGGCTTCCCGGGCCGGGTGTTGATTCCGTGCACCACCACGCCCGGCGCGCCGAGTGAAGCAATCACCGCGGCCGTCATGTCCCGTGTGCTGGCTGATGAGCCCGCGGTGATGACGACTACCTCGGAGGCCGCTACGGCACGGGCGGCGATTCGCCTCAGCGCCGCTTCGTCGTCCGCAACGATTCCATACAAGATTGGCTCGCCCCCGCATTTGGATATCAGGGAACCCAGAGCGTAGGCGTTCACATCCCGCACTTGGCCAGGTCGCGGTCTTTCATCAGGTTCGATAACCTCGTCGCCCGATGAGATCAGCCCAACGCGCGGCTTGGCCGCCACGTGCAACGATGTGATCCCCAATGCCATCAATCCGCCGATCTCGGCGGGTCGCAGTCGAATGCCACGCGACACGACCACTTGCCCCGCCTTTACGTCCTCGCCCACTCGGATCAGGTTCTCGCCCACGGCTGTCGCCCTGACGGCCTCCAGCTCCCGCGCCGCGGATTGCCCTGAAGCGGGTGGCAATTTGGAGGGGTTAGCGGCTATGGAGCTGTCTTCGGTCCAAGGGATCAACTGAGTGTGCTCCAGCATGACTACGGCATCGGCGCCTTCGGGCAGCATCCCTCCGGTATGGATCAACGCGCATTCGCCGGCCGCCACTGTGAATGTCGGCGAGGTCCCCATAGGAACCTCGCCGACAAGTGTGAGGTAAGTAGGAAGCGACTCCGTCGCGCCAAAGGTATCTGCGGCCCGGACAGCGTATCCGTCGACCGTCGACCGTGAGAACTCCGGAAGCGGGTGCGGAGATCGGATGTCCTCCAGGGTCACGCGGCCCAGAGCCGAGGCTGTATCGAGCAACTCCCCGGCAGGCAGCGAGAAAACAAGCTGGGAGAACAGGCGAGCGCGTGCCTCGTCTGGCGGCACTAGCCGGAGGAATTCGGGCATATTATTTCAACCAAAAGGTCAGGGTCAAGAAGTATGCCATCAGGCAGAACACCGCCAACCCATTGGCCGTAAGTAGATTCCAGACGGGTTTTGCTCCAAGCGTGATTTTGCGT
>JBGPAT010000312.1:0-3829 GCA_041480885.1 Anaerolineae bacterium | reverse complement strand
GGGGAATAGATTGCCGGTGAGAGCGAGCTCGTCCGCCCATTCTCCAAGGTGCCGGCCGATGTGGTTGAGTGGATCGTTCCAGAACTTGGCCAGGAAGGCTTTCGTCCCTTCGTGAGTGCAGTCGAATTCGATACCATCGATCACATACTGGCGGGTGATGGTGACGATGCGGCGAGCGAGTGGGTTGAGGCGCCATGCTTTGAGGGCTTCGGCGAGGACGGTCTGCCGGTCGTAGTTGTAGCGGTCACGGTAGAGGCTGTTCCAGTCGGTGCCCTGGGTGAAGTTGGCGTCGGTCACGGCCGAGGCGGAGAATTTGGCGGTGGGGGGTTTGGAAAACAGGGAGAGGAATTTGCTAAGCATTGCGCCTGACCTTCTGATGAACGAGAGTTGAAAGGGCTCGTCCAACTCAACATCATTGTATAGAACACATGTTCTGTAGTCAAGCCCGCGGTTTGTCCACCCTTGTCTGTAGTTGTCTAGGATTTACAGACTTTCAGAGAAACGGCCCCAAAAACGAAGACTTCCGAAGTCTTGATGACTTCGGAAGTCTTGCGCCCGCGGTCTCGCTTCAGCCTGATAGTAGTGGCATCTTACGATGCAGCACCAAGCGAGACCATAGTCGCCCAAAAAAGAGGGGACATAGCATAGGATCCCGCTTGGCTATCTCACCGAAGATCAGTTCTAAATCAGAACAACTATGCTCTTCATCCAAGGGGCTAGCTTTCTGCCAGCTCCTTGCCAGCCCAGAGTGCGTACCCTACCCCACCCAATCCTAGGCCCAACATCACGGTTCCGAGGATTGCCAGAATCCACAGCGGCTCGAAAACAAACAAAGCCACCGGTGCGCAGATCATAAACAGTGACCATCCACTGGCGATCAATATGCCGGACCAGGGCGGCAGAACATGAGAACGCACGACGGCAATTCCAAAGCAGATAAAGCCCGCGAAGAGCAGCAGGACAAACAGCGCGTCCATGACAACCACTGAGGGGTACGTATTAATGGCGTCCAGTGTTTGCGGCGCTAGCTTGGCCAGCACCGGCGCGTTAAAACCGTAATCACTTGACACGGCGTAAAAGAGCGTGCCAAAGAACACCAGCAGGAAGCCTGCCAAACCCAGCCGCCCCAACTGCCTGGACCGGGTTGCGTATGCACCTGGCCGACCCAACATCAGAAATGCACTGTAAAAGGTGAGCAACCAATGACCCGCGATGAGTCGGGTTTCCTCCCTCAGAATGATCTGCGGCGTTTCCTTCGACCGGTGGATCATCGTCCCCAGTGCAATACACGCCCCCGCCAATATCAAGGCAAGACCACTCCAACGGACCATACTATCCTTTCACATCGGGCAATCCTCCACAACTAAATCAACAATTTCATTACGACTAAGTTGACCGTGGATTGTATCTTAATGATCTGTGTTCATCTATTGTTAGCGTCCCCGCCCGCACTGCTTGCCCTGCCTGCCCTGTGTTCTATCGGGGTGTTCTATGGGGACGCTCTTCAGGGCGTTTAGTCAGTGGGGATCGCGAAGCAACTCGCGGTGCCGCCGGCGACAATCTCCAAGCGCTTGCGTACTTCCTGATTCGTCCTCTATCCTTCGTTTCCTTCATGTCCTTCGTGGTTCGTGTTCTTCAATCCCCAATCTGCAATCTGCAATCTAAAATCCGGAATCCCTCGCCCCGCCTCACCGCCCCCTACGAGTCGCCTCGTAGAGCCAGCCGCACTCGTTTGATCTCAGAGCCGACTCTTACTTCGTCCACACCCAGCCACCAACACGCGTGTACTAGATCTGTGAAGACAATTGGATCAACCGCTAGCCGTAGAAGGTGGAGTTCGGCGTTCTTGGCTTGTTCCCATTGGGCGCCCGCGATAATAGCTATCCTCTTTCCGCGGATCACGTCAGTCTGGCCGGCGAGGAGTTCAACCGTGCTTCGAATGGTATCCTCCGTGATCGACGAATCGAGGACCGAATAACGAAGATCGCTAACTTGTGATCTGGCTAAAGCGTAACTGGAGTCCGCCAGCATTCGGCGTAGATGGATCTGCCACTGCTCCAGGTTAACGGTTCCATCCCAGACGACGATCACCGGGTCCTTGTTTCGCTCACAGAAATAGGCGATGCCCATGATCTCAGTCCTTCCTGATTCGTCCTCTATCCTTCGTTCCCTTCATGTCCTTCGTGGTTCGTGTTCTTCAATCTCCAATCTGCAATCTCGAGGCGAGCGAGCCTCAAGCGAGCATCGCCCGCTCCGGCGGCATGAGTCGCCGGAGACAATCTGCAATCCAAAATCCCTCATCCCCATTCCACTTGGGCTGCGATTCCCTGCAGCGCGTATTAGAAAATTCCGCCTCCAGCACAATCGCCAGAGGCGGAACCATGGCAGCAGAATGCTCCGCCTCGATCACTTACGCCGTGCGACCGGCCTTTCCACCGCCGGCCCCGTTACCGGGGCCCACAGTGCGCGCGCCGCGAGCACCACGGAGAAGATCGCCGTCACGCCCAGCGCAATCACTGCCCAGACGAACAATGGTGGGCTGGACTTGGAAATCTCGCCGACCGTAACGTCTCCCACCCCCGTCAGGTGGCCGAACGCGATGTACGACGCAAGCAGCGACCCGACCAGGTTGATGAAGATCCCCCATCGCCGTTCGGCGAGCACCAGCACTGCGTACAGCCAGACGATCAGGATCAGCACGACCAACAGGGCCTCGAACCCTCCCTGGCCCATCCCGCCCTGGCCGCGCAGGACGTCGTCCGTGAGATGAAGGGTCATGAACAGGATGGCGAGCAGAGACGTGACGGTGAGCATGACATTCGGTTTCACTTGATTTTCTCCTTGGAAGATATCCATTTTGAAGGCTTCAATGAATGGACCACCCATTCACAACGTGTCAAACCCCGTCCTTGACTTGACGTTACGCGGGGAAATGTCTTTCGTGCCACTATTCGGCCCAATCTTCGAATGTATCCCTACAGTCCGAACCAGCGGCTTCGACGGCGGGATCCGAACTGCTCCTTCTCGCTCGCTAGCGCCACGGATGGCCCGACGAAGCTCCCTGTCGGCGAAGGCCCCGAAAGGAAGTCTACGTCCACGCGCCCCACGCGATCCGCCCCGAACTCGACGTAGCAGGAGCCCGCCCCGGCGTATGCAGGTGGGCGCTCCCCGCCCTGCACGTCCGCGATCAGAGCTGCGGCCACGATGCGCGCCGCCCCTTCGGCGAAGACCCCCGCCTTGGCCGTCCCCACACTCGTCACGTCTCCGATCGCGTACACATGCGGGAAGCGCGTCTCAAGGTTCTTCGGGTTGACGGGGACCCAGCCCTTCTCCACAATGCCGCTCGCCGCGACCACATCCGGGACACGGTGCTGGGGGATGCCGAGGAATAGTTCGTAGGGCAGCTCGCTCGCATCATCAAGAATGGCAACGCCGCCTCCCGGGTCGAGGGCGCGCACGAGCCGATCGGGCACAAAGGTGATACCCCGCTCTTTGAAGGCAGTCAGTAATGCTTTGGAGGATGCCGGCGATGGAGGGATCGGGATGCCGAACGGCATGACGAGACTGATCTCGCATGCGCCGCGCACACCGCGCGTGGTGAGATAGTCGTGCAGCAACAAGGCAGCTTCGCTCGGTGCCGGCGGGCACTTGAACGGCGTAGAGGTCACCCCGACGATCGCACGTCCCTTCGAGAAGGTGGAAAGCACCTCGCGCAAGCGTTCTGCACCCCCGAAGGAGTAGAACTCGTTGCCGCCCTCGATCAGCCCGGGCGTTGCGCCCTGGTCGTAATCCGCGCCCAGCGCCACCACCAGCACATCGGCCTCATAGG
>JBGPAT010000311.1:0-3839 GCA_041480885.1 Anaerolineae bacterium | reverse complement strand
CAGGGATGCCGTCGCCGCGGGCGTGGCTCGGAAGCTCATTGTGAGGAACTTTGATGCGGAGGTGACGGCGGACTGCGACGGGGCAGAGGTTACTGAGAAGATGTCTGGCATGGTGCAACGTCGCGCCGACCGGGCAAACATTGACGCACGGCGCGTTCTGGCATTGCTGGCAGGGCGTGGGCACGAACTGCGTGCCGCCGCCATGCAGTGATGGCTCGTACACCTGGATCCATTCCATCGGCTCCGGAGCAAAGTGCCCCTGGATACAGGCCTCGGTGCATTGCGGCGGCTTCCCCACCGACTGACACCCATCGCAGTAGCGCAGGTCGATCACCATCGCCCAACGACGCAGTCGCTGCCCGGATGTAGCATCCGAGGGACGCGCACCCGCGACGCCTATCTTTTTCCGAGATTGCAGCAGGACCGCCGGTGCGATCAGTGCACTCAGCGCCACCGTGCCTAGAACTTGCAGCGTCTGGCGGCGTGTTACAGATACCTGTGGAGCCGGGGTCTGAGGGACTGCGCTGTGCCTCTTCGCAAGCTGGTCATTGCCCCGCCCACCGCGCGGACCGGTCGCCGCGCCAGGCGTCTCGGTTGGCTCTGGGCCGCGATGCTCAACGACCTCCCAGATCGAAACAACGGGAAAGAGCTTGGCGAAAATCGAGATGATCAGCGCAAACAGCGCGAATCCGCCGGCCAGAACGGACCACTCGACCCAACTTGGCGAATAGTTGGCAGGCAGATAGGCCATCAGCGGTACTCGGAACCCGGCGACGATAATCAAATAGCGCTCAATCCACATCGCGACGATCACGAGCACTGCCGCTGCAATGATGCCCTTGATAGTCCGTGTGCGCGCGGACAGTATCAGCAATATGGGAAGGAGGATGCCACCCAGAATGTAGAACCAGAAGAGCCCCGCAAATGGACCCACCATCAGTTGCTGGATGTGGAATTGGATCCCCTCCTCCATTTTGTAGCCCGTGGTCAGGTACTCAGAGATGTTCAGATATCCCATGATGGCCGCCAGCGTGGCCAGCAAGTATCCCAGGTATACGAATTGGATCTTCGTGATGAACTCTTCCAGGTGCAACACCCAACGCAGGATCGCCATCAGGATGATTATGGCGGCAATGCCGGAGTAGATCGCGCCGGCGACGAAGAACACGCCAAAGAGCGTGCTGTTCATGGGATCGCGCAGGCTCATGGCAAACACCCAGGAGACGACCGTGTGCACGGAGACCGCGACCGGGATGATGACGATCATCATCAGCGACATGGCGCGCTCGAGCGCTTGCCGCTGGCCCGGCGTTCCCTTCCAGCCGGCGGCGGCGGTCGTGAAGAGCCAGCGCTGCCAGGCGGGCGCGTGCGCACCCAGACGATTCCGGCAGAGCGCGAAATCGGGAATGAGCGGCAGATACAGATAGATCAGGCTGCCTGTCAAGTAGGTCAAGATCGCGAGAATGTCCCACATGAGCGGAGACTGCCAGCGTCCATAGAGCACCATATTCGTGAGGCGCTCCGGACGGCCCATGTCGATAGCCGGAAACAGCGCCGCGACCATCAGCGCGACGCCCGTGATAAATTCCGCCATGCGTGTGATCGGCATCTGCCAGCGCGCGCGTGTCACGCGCAGAATGGCGGAGAGCAGTGTCCCGGCGTGGCTGATGCCGATGAAGAAGACAAAACTGGCGATATAGAGCCCCCACGAGATGCGATCGCGCAGGTTGGTGACGATCAGCCCGTATCGCAGCTGCTGGTCATAGGCATATAGCGCCCAGCCCAGCACCGCCAGCAGGACCGCCAGCCAGGCATAGTATCGCCAACCCGTGCCGCGCAAGGGCGCAAGCACGCGCTCTTCGAGACGCGCCCGCCATGCGGCGAGGTCCTCACGCTCATTCCAATTCAATGCATCCATCGTTTATCGGCCTCCATGCGCCGGTCTCGTCGGGCGCGTCGTGCGGAGATTCCTCGTCTGCCTGCAGGAACCGCGCGTAGGGCGCAGAATTGTCTGCGCTCATACAACGCCATACGATAGCATCAAGCCCCGTCGAAAGGATGTCGCGAATTGTCGCGTTTGTGTCCTCGTGGCACTGGAGCCGGTCGAAGTGGATATAATCATTTCAGATGAAAATAGACCTGCTTGGCCGGAATAAGGACCGCTTTCAGCGCCTCGAGACCTGGGTGCTGGATCTCGACGTCCTGAAATGGGCTCTTCCGATCTTCCTGGCGGTGACGGCCATCGCCTTCGAGTTGGTCGAGCACCTCCAAAAAGATGAGTTGCTCGACGCCGGTTTCATCGGCGAGCTCATCATCTTCGGCTTCTTGGGCCCGATCATCATCCGCGGCCTGATCGTTTGGATGCGCGACCTGATGGCAGCTGAGAAGCGCACGTCCACCGAGATCCAGGCCCTGAACCGCGATTTGGAGAAGAAGGTCAACGAGCGTACAGCCACCTTGGAACAGCAGAATGCCGAGCTAGGCCGCCTGAACCGGGAGCTGCGCGATGTCGACGAAATGAAATCAGACTTTGTCGCGATGGTCAGCCATGAGCTGCGTGCGCCGCTGACTGCGCTGAACGGCGGGCTGGAATTGGCGCTTCAATCCGGCGAGAACCTTTCACCGCATTCGCGGGCGGTCCTGGGGATCATGGAAGACGAGAGCCGGCGCTTGACCGATTTCGTCCAGACCATTCTCGATGTCTCCCGCCTGGAGGCTGGAAAGCTCGCGATCACGCTCGGCCCGGTTGCCGTGCGGCCGTTGGTTGAGCAGGCATCGGTCATCGTTCTGGCTTCGAGCCAGCGGAAGGTCGAGTGGAATATCACGCCGGATGTGCCGCCTATCTGGGGAGATGAAACCTACCTGGAGCAGACGATCCGGAACCTTATCTCGAACGCGGACAAGTATTCCCCAGCCGACAAGCCCATCCACCTTTGCGCCGAGGTGGAGGGAGACAAGGTCCGCATCAGCGTTAAGGATCACGGGCCGGGTATTCCCGCCGATATGCGCGAGCGAGTCTTCAGCAGGTTCGGCCGGCTGAAGAGTGCGGAGAGCTCACCTTCCGGATGGGGCCTCGGCCTCTATCTGGGCCGCAAGCTCATCGAAGCCCAGAACGGTGAGATCGGGTTTGTCTCTCCGATCTGGCGCGGCAATGGTGGCCCAATGGGAACCGAGTTCTACATCCGGATGCCCATCGCTCAGACTCCCGAGGATGACCTGGAATGACGAATCTCCTGCTCATCGATGATGACCGGGGGCTGGACCAGTTATTGAGCGACTATCTGGCTGGTCAGGGTTATAGTGTGCGCGCCGCGGAGGATGGAAAGCTCGGCTTGCGTGCCATGTATGAGCTCCAACCCGATATCGTGCTGCTCGACGTCAGCATGCCGGGCAAGGACGGCTGGGAAACCCTCCGGCGGATCCGTGAGATCAGCAATCTGCCGGTCATCATGCTGACGGCTCGGGGTGATGAGGCCGATATCCTGCAAGGCTTCTCCCTCGGGGCGGACGACTATGTCACCAAGCCGTTTTCATTTGCGCAGCTCTCGGCCCGCATCCACGCAGTATTGAGTCGTTCCGCGCAGCAGAACACCGCGGAAACGAAGCTCTCTGCCGGTGGGCTGGAAGTCGATTTGCGCCTCAAGCGCGTATGGCGCGACGGTCAACCGTTGGCCCTCACGCCGACGGAATTCAAGCTATTAGTGACTTTGATGCACCACGGGGAAGACGTGGTTTCACCGAAAGATTTGGTGAAGGAAGTCTGGGGCGCGCAATATGCGAGTGAGGTCGGGCACGTCCGGCGTTACATCTGGCATCTCAGGCAGAAAATTGAGCCCGAT
>JBGPAT010000310.1:0-3841 GCA_041480885.1 Anaerolineae bacterium | reverse complement strand
GTGCTCATTGAAATGCTCCGAAGTGTTGCCGAGCACCGATCGGATGACAAGGCGTTTCTCCGGATCGTCCTCACGGACGAGTTTCAGCAGATCTGCAAACGGCCGGGTGCGAATGCTTTCCAGGACCCCGGCATAAGTGCGCCGTAGTCCCTGCAGCACGTCAGCCGCCGCCCGATCGCGATTTCGTTTGAATAGGACTGTATTGACCCCGTCCTCATCGAGGCGCGCGTAGGTCGCAGCATCGATGCCCATAGCTTCGTGTGCCGGCTGCCCGCCCAGATAGCTGGCATCCAGGAAGTGCATCCAGGCCTCGAGGTGGGCCAGGTTATCTTTCGGCGACCAGCCACCTGAGTCGGGGGTGACCATTTGCTCAGGCGAGAATCGTTCAACCACGCCCAGCAACGCCTTCCATTCGCGCTCGATTTCAGACAGCAGTTCAGCGGTATTTTGGGGAAGCTCCTCGGCCATTCTCACCTCAATTCACAGGCACCGATTTTCCTTCCGTGAGTCTTTCCTTCTCCTGGCCCGCGCGCCAGCACCAGGCCGCGCCGCGAACCAGCCGGGCGGCCTTGCCCTCGATCTTCAGATACGCGCCGTCCTCGAGCAGGATGACCGGATTATCGTGGAAGCTGCGATAATCCGCTAGCCAATTATCCTCGGCTGCACCGTCTGAATAATGAACATGGAAGTTGAACGGAGTGAGTCTCAGTCCGTCGAAGTGCGGCGTCGCCACCATGTTGAGGTCACCCGACGTCAGGATGTTCGGACCGCACAGGACGGTGCCTGCGCTGAAGGCCACCAGTGGCAGGCCGCTCTGGATCTTCTTGCGCAGGTAGGGCGCCAGCCCGCTCACATGCAGGCGGTGATTCAACAGGAAAGTGTTGCCGCCCGGAATATAGACCACCGTCGCGCGACGCAAGATCGCCTCCATGTCGGCAAGCTCCAGCATTTCCGTGTTGATCAGTTCGATGCGCGCTAGGCCGTGGAAGGCTTTCTCGGTCGGTTCGAGCCATTTCTCCACGTAAAGCGAGGCCAGCGGCAGATACGCGACCGATGACTCGGCGCCATGCTGATGGAGATACGGACCGCAGGCTTCGACGACCCCGCGAATGTCATCGCCCAGACCCGGGCTCGACAGTAGATGCAGCTCCATGTTTCACAAGGTGAGAATAATGGGATCGCCCCTGGTCACGATGATGGTGTGTTCGAACTGCGCACCCAGGGCGTTGTCGGCCGTGCGCAAGGACCAACCGTCGCCGACCTCCGTGATGCGGCCCGTGCCCGATGCCGTGTCCCGTCAGTTCATAGATGACGTTGTAACCGCGTTTGTTCGCTTCCTGCTGGATGCTTTTGCCGATGCCGTTCAGCCGGTTCCCGGCGCGGGCCGTCGTCAGTGCCTTGGAAAGCGCCGCACGGGTCGCCTCCAGCAGCCGGCGAACCTCGGCGGAGGGTCGGACAGAGGCTCCGGCCTTGGATCCTGAGACCCAAACCGAGGCGCCGGTGTCTGCAAAATAGCCGTCGAGCTCCGCCGAGACATCAATATGGATCAACTCCCCATCCTGCAGGGCATGGTCATCGGGAATGCCGTGCGCGATCACGGGCGCAACGCTGATGCAGGTTGCGCCAGGATAAGCATAGGCCGGCTGCGGCGCGGAGCGCGCGCCGGCGGCTTCCAGCAGCGCGCGGCCGCGTTCGTCGAGCTCATGAGTGGTCATGCCCGGCCGGACTGCCGCGATCATCTTCCGCAGCGTATCCGCGCAGATATGCCCGATGGTCTTTAGCGCCCGGAAGTCTTCTTCTGAGTCAGCGGTCATGCGCCGGATTGTAATTCAAAAGACAGATACGCATGTCCGGGCAGGATCATGGCGATCTCTCGTGAAATACGCGTAAGAAAAATCCCCGGCGCTTGAGTCGGGGATTTTTTGGGTGATGTGTTTGGCGATCTAGTAGCGCTTGCCGCCGCCGCGCTGCGGTCGGTGGGTGCCCCTGTTTCCAAAACCGCCTCCGCCGCCTCGGTCGTCGCGCGGACGAGCCAGGCTGACCTTCAGCTCGCGTTCGCCCACCATGTGGCCGTTGAACATGCTGATGGCTTTCTCTGCCTCAACCTGCGTGCTCATCTCGATGAAGGCAAAGCCTTTCGATTGGCCGCTGTCACGGTCCTTGATCAGCGCCACTGAAGACACGGTTCCTGCTTGAGTGAACAGGGTGCGCAGGTCATCCTCCGTAGTGGAGTACGACAAATTGCCAACGTACAGCTTTGATTCCATTTCTTCTCCTCGGGACTGGGCCCGCCGCGTGTGCCCAGCATGGGAACGCCGGCGAGCATGCAACCAGGCTTCAGACGACCTCGCGAGAGAATCACCTAACCCTGTTGACGACGAGTTCAGTATAACACACTGGCCTATGTGGAATCGGCGCCCGGCAGGCGCTTCAAGACCGTGCTGCGCAGCTCTTCTTGAACACTCGCCCACTCTTGCCTGGCGTCCAACACCACCCAGCGCGCGGGCTCCTGCCTGACCATCTCGAGGTAGCCTGCCCGCACACGCTGATGGAATTCCAACGTGTACGCGTCCAGACGGTTCCACTCTGCCCCGTTCTGTGTCTTGCGTTTCAGTCCAAGCTCCACGTCCATATCCAGGAGAATGGTGAGATCCGGAACGAGCCCGCCCGTGGCATAGTGGACCAGTGCACGGACCTGCGCGAGATCCTGCTGGTGGCCATAACCCTGATAGGCGATCGTTGAATCGGAATACCGATCGGACAGCACGATCTCACCGGCGGCCAGGCGGGGTCGGATGAACTGCTCGACGATCTGTGCCCGCGCCGCCTGATACAGCAGAGTCTCCGTGCGGGCGTGCATTTCAACGTTCTTCAAATCATGGATGACCTGCCGGATCTGCTCGCCGATGGACGTGCCGCCCGGCTCACGCGTTGGGAAGATCACGAAACCCCTCTCGCGCAGATATTCGACCAGCGCCGGAATCTGGGAGGTCTTGCCCGATCCTTCAGGGCCTTCGAGAGTGATGAACATGGGCACTGTCGTGGGTGATTGCAGCGAGCGCAGCGAGCACGGATGGCCTGCAGCCGAAGGTCCCGTGTTTCCGCGCCCTTTCCGCCGGCCTGAATTGCTCTTATTATACGTTTATACTGGTCTTAATTTGCACGTCATCTTGCAGTGCTAGAATCCCCGTGGTAAAGTCGGAATCTGAGTACGGAGGTTCGAATGTCAGTCAAACGGATCATATACCTGGCCTTGATCGCGGTGGTCGCTGGAGTCTCAGGACTAGCGGGCGCCTGGGCAGGCGGGGCCGCCGTGTATCGGGCGGTGCAGATACGCAACAGTCTGCCTGCCGCTATTCAGCAGGTGCTTCCGGCAAGCAATACTGGCCCGGCCCAAACGCTCACCATCAACACCACGGATATACAGACGACCATCACTCAAGCGGTGAGCAGAGTCGGACCGGCGGTCGTGACCGTCGTCGGCACCATCCCCGGTCAAACCACCGTCTTCGGGCAGACCGGTGACCAGACTGTGAGCGGCAGCGGTTTCTTTATCTCCGACCAGGGCTACCTCATCACCAATAACCATGTCGTCGAGGGGACCAACAGCGTGAACATCGTCCTCTCCAATGGCGCGCAGCAGAAGGCGACCGTGGTCGGGACTGACCAGTACAACGACATCGCGGTCCTGAAAACCGACGGGAAGGTGCCCGCGGTGGCGAGGCTGGGCAACTCGGATGTGCTCAAGCCCGGCGAGTCGGTGATCGCCATCGGCTCGCCCCTGGGTGATTTCAAGAACACGGTAACGGTCGGCGTGGTGAGCGCAACGGGTCGCTCCATC
>JBGPAT010000309.1:0-3845 GCA_041480885.1 Anaerolineae bacterium | reverse complement strand
GAAGGCCCGCTGTTGACGGGAGCATGCCTGGTGGAATTGGGTGCAGAATACCTCGACCCGGCGCTCCTCGAAGAAACGCGGCAGCGGCTCTTACAGATCATGACCGACCCGGAGGCAAACGCTAAAGATAGCCGCGCGCTGGCCGGGCAACTTTTGGGTCACGACCTGTTCCCGGACGTCTGAGTAGTGCCGTCCACCAGCCACGGTACCGAGCGTGATCTCGTCTTCTCCCCCGCTGATCTCCTCCCACACGGTCTTGTCGTCGTCCAGCGGACGCAATTGATCGGCATAGGCCAGCTTGACCGTCTCTCCGATCCTGATCCTCCCGCTATCGGGCTTCTCCCTGCCTGCGATCATCTTGAGCAGTGTGGTCTTGCCTGCCCCGTTGGGACCGATCACACCCACGATGGAGCCTGGGAGAATGTTGGCGGAAAACGCATCCAGTAGCAGGTGGTCGTCGTAAGCTTTGGTCAGGCCCTCAAGTTCAAAAACAATATCTCCCAGCCGCGGCCCGGGCGGGATGTAGATCTCCAGGTCCTCGCGCCGCTTCTCGGTCTCCTGTGAAAGCAGCTTTTCGTATGCGGTAACGCGCGCCTGTCCCTTGGCTTGCCGCGCTTTGGGCGACATGCTGATCCATTCGAGCTCGCGCTCCAGTGTCTTCTGCCGTTTGCTCTCGGTCTTCTCTTCCTGCGCCAGGCGTGTCTTTTTCTGCGCCAGCCATGACGAGTAGTTGCCCTTCCACGGTATCCCGTATCCTCGGTCGAGCTCCAGGATCCAGCCCGCCACATTGTCGAGGAAATAGCGGTCGTGTGTCACCGCGATCACCGTGCCCTTGTACTCGCGCAGGTGATGCTCCAGCCAGGCCACGGACTCCGCGTCCAGGTGGTTCGTGGGTTCGTCCAGCAGCAGGATGTCGGGCTCTGTGAGCAATAGACGGGTGAGCGCCACGCGGCGCCGTTCTCCACCCGAGAGCACCTTGACCGGCGTGTCCGCAGGTGGACAGCGCAGCGCGTCCATCGCCAGCTCGAGATGGCTGTCGAGGTTCCAGGCGTCGTGCTTGTCCAGCTGCTCTTGCAGCTTCGCCTGCTCCGCTACCAGCGCCTCGAAGTCCGCATCTGGCTCCGAGAACTTGGCATTGACCTCCTCGTAGCGCTTCAGCATATCGACGATCGGCTGCACCGACTCGCGCACCACCTGGATGACCGTCTTGGTTTCGTCCAGCTTGGGCTCCTGCTCCAGCAGCCCGACTGTGTACCCCTTTGACATCGCGATCTCGCCCACGTAGTCCTTGTCCACGCCCGCCATGATGCGCAGCAGCGTGGACTTGCCCGCGCCATTCAGGCCCAGCACGCCAATCTTCGCCCCGTAGTAGAACCCAAGCGAGATGTCGCGCAGCACTTGCTTATTGGGCGGATGTATCCGCCCTACGCGCACCATCGAATAGATCACTTGCGTATCAGAAGGCATGCGGGGGATTCTACCGCAAGCGCCATAACACTAATCGGTATTTCCTGTAAAAATGGAGCGGGCACGGCGTACTCTCCGTTCCCACTCCTGTTTCTTACGCGCCCTCAGTCCAAATTCCGACCGCTCCGGCATTGCGGGAGGGGTAGGCATCAGTCCCTGCGCTTTCAGCGGGGAGGGTGGGGCCCGAATCGAGGGCCGATGCCCAAACAATGAGGATCAATGGTTGGAAGGGTACCAACACCGAAAGAACGTCCAGATAGAACTCACGGAAATTGGCCATGAACGGGCGGACGTATTTTGTCCCCGCGTGATCCCGATCGAACTGAATCCTGCCCTCAGGCACGCATGAAGTGATTCTGGGCTGCAGATGGAGAGGCACGATCAATGGAACAGCCCTGCGATTTTTTCGCAGGGCTGTCATGTTGATAGGGCCTGATGCTCTCTCGTCCTGGTTACGGCACGTAGTACGTGATGGCGAGGCTCGGCCTGTAGCTGCCGATGATACTGTCGCCGCTAGCCAGGCGCAGGATGTTGGCGAGGTGATTGTTGTTGTCGTCCAGCTTGAACCGCAGCCGGATCTGCGTGAGGCCGCCGTTGGTGGCCAGCTTGTTGATCGCGGCGAAGGTCGTGCTGGACAGATTGATGGTATAGAAGCCTCCTGAGCGGGCGGGTGAGCTGGGCCCCGCACTCACAGCGCCCGGCGCCTGAAAGTCGGCCAGCTCCAGCCCGGAAGCTGTCCCGAAGAATCCCTTTCGGATGTCCAGCATGATGCCCTGCAACAGCAAGATCGGGTTGGTGGACGCCGGGGCTACTGAGCTGTATCTGAGCCTGAGCTGGGCGGAGGTAATGACAGCCGTATCCGGCAAGCTGGCGCCGGTGCTGAAGGATAGGATCGCCCGGTATTGCTTGTTGGCGACGTCATCGCCGATGCTGAAGGTAGTGTCACCGACGTTCAGGGTGCCTCCTGCGTTACTGGCCTCGGAAGATTCGCGGATCCAACCATCCTGTGTGGCATCTGAATAGAAGCGGCTGGTCTGCGGGATATCGTCCGCCTTCCAGCGGTTGTAGAAAATGTTGAGCAGTGGGACGAATTCATTCGTCGCCTTCTTGCTGCCGGCGCTGTTGGGGTGGTCGTCACCCGAAGGGTAGGCAGAAGTGTTCCGGCCTGCAACAACCGTATGCTCAATAAGACCGGTGGCGGGGTTGTACTTGTGGTGCGCGCCGGGGGCAGTCAGCACGTTGTAGAAATCGAACACCGCTACGTTGCTGAAGGGATAACTGTTCTCGGCCAGCCAGTTGTTGAACAGCCAGTTGTTGAAAGCGCGGGCATTGGCCGCGTAGGTGGAATCGGTGACCGGGGGAGCGGTGATGACGATGAAGAGCTTATCCGGGCGGGTGCGGAAGTATTTTTGCAGCTGGTTGTAGACCCACTTGGCATGACCAACCGTCATCCAGCCATTGGGATTGGGCGGATCAGTTGGGTTGCCTTCCAGGTTTGAATTCGGGAAGCAGGACTTGAACATGACGATCGTGTTCTGGCCGCCCGGGTTGGCCAGCGTGCGCGTGTACGTTGAATGTTGGCCGCTCTCGGCAAACAGCGCCTTCATATAGGTGGGAGCTCTGGAGCTGCGGAACCATTCCGGCCAATTGGGAATGTCGGTGCGGTCGCCGATGCTGTTTGGCCCCCAACCGTAGTTCGTATCGCTGACGAAGTAATGGTTCTGGCCCAGGGTCTTGCCCAAAAGCCCGTAGTCATCCCTCAGCCAGTTCTCGCCGGTGGAATGATGGATGAATATGAGTTTGACGGTGTGTGTGGGCGGGTTCGGATTCAGCACTGCCGTAAGCGGAACAGGCAGGGAAGCGGCCTGAGCACGGCCCACCCCTCCAGCTATGAACACAACCGCGAGCAAGACTGCGAAGAAACGCGAGCCTGAGAGTCTGGAAAACATCTTTATCCCTCCCTCTGCGGAGAATTCGTCGCTTTGGCCTATTATGCGGCAATTCACCTATGCCTAGTGTACAGCGAATTCACGCAAATGCAATAGGGCATGATATTAGGACGCCTCATCAGTATTCCTCGGAAAAACAGCATGGGAACGGCGTACTATCCGTTCCCATGCTGTTTTTCCGCCTTTCTTCCCTCTCCCATTGGGAGATCGCGCAGCATCCCGCCTGCCCGCTGCCTTCTGTGGGTAGCGCAGCGGAAGGAGGGGCAAGCGGGTGAGGGTCGACCGTCCACAGATCCGCCTACCCCGATAGCCGCTGGCGGCACCTATCCGACTCTAGATACGTTTCCATGGAACGCGGCGGAGCCGGCTCGGGCCCGTACTCGCGCAGCGCCCGCTGCCACCAGCCCACATCGTGCCACGCCCCGAGCT
>JBGPAT010000308.1:0-3854 GCA_041480885.1 Anaerolineae bacterium | reverse complement strand
GAGGAAGGTTTTCCGGTAGGCCCGCTCCTGAGCCGTCTTCACCAGCGGTGTGCCTGGGTCTGTGATCACACAGAAGTTTTCACCAGCGCGCTCGCCCTTCACCTTCCTTACCTTCTCAAAGAAATACTCTCCAAACGCCAGAGGTTCCGCGGTGGTCCCCGACTTGCTGGCGACAATGAACAAGGTATCTTTGATGGGGAGCGCACGTTCAATTCTCAGGATGGTGGCGGGGTCGGTAGAATCCAGTACCGTCAGGGGCAAGGCCTGTGGGTCCCGCGGAAATGTGCGTTCGAAGACCAGGGGCGTAAGACTGCTCCCGCCCATCCCCATTAGCAGGACATGAATGAATCCGGCTTGCCTGACCTCGGCCTTGAAGTCGTCGAGCTCTCTCAGGTTCTCTTCCATCTTCTCGGCAACATGCATCCAACCCAGTCCATTGCGGATCTCCTCCTCTTGCTTCGGGTCGCTTTTCCAGAGACCGGCATCCTTCCGCCATAGCCTTCGGCCAAACTTGGTCCCTTCCATGCCAGCCAGCCGGTCTTGAACCGCTTCTCCATGCTTGCCCAGAACGAAGGTCTGTCGGTCCACCGGTTCTTGAAATGAAGCAGCTCGCTTTTCCTGCAACGCGGCCGTCAATTGCTCAAATGCCTGGCTGAATTTCCGCACCCCCTCGTCTTCCAGTTCCTGCGTCAATGCATCCAGGTCAATTCCGACCCCACGCAGGTCCTCCAGTACACGCTGGGCCTCTTGCGTACCCTCGTCCAACCGCGAGGCGGGCTTGCCATGATCGCGATAAGCAGTGAGGGTCTCTAGCGGAATCGTGTCGATTGTGTCCCGGCCGATCAACCTTTCGACGTACTTCACGTCGCTGTACTCCGGGTTCTTGCTGCCGGTGCTGGCCCACAGCAGGCGCTGGGTGCGGGCGCCCTGCCGGGATAGTTTTCGATACCGCTCGTTGGCGAAGATGTCCTGATAGATCTGGTAGGCCACCTTGGCACTGGCAATCGCCACCTCCCCATGCAGGCCGGCTGCGGTCTCTGCGACGGGGCCTCCCTCCATCCCCATCTTCTCCAGGATGGGGTCAACCAAGACATCGATTCGACTCAGGAAGAAGCTGGCAACTGAAGCGATTCGGTCCAGGGGTTTGCCAGTCGCTGCCAGCGTTTCCAGCCCACGCAGGTAGGCTTCCGCGACCTCACGGTAACGCGGCACCCCGAAAAGCAGAGTGATGTTGACATTGATTCCTTCCCCGATCAGATGCTGAATGGCCGGCAGCCCCTCGCGGGTGGCCGGGACTTTGATGAACAGATTGGGGCGGTTCACCTCGGTCCACAAACGGCGCGCTTCTGCGATTGTCCCGGCCGTATCATGCGCCAGTCCGGGAGCAACCTCCAGACTCACAAATCCGTCCAACCCTTCCAGCCGGTCGTAGATGGGGCGGAAGAGGTCGGCGGCAAGTTGGATATCTTCCACGGTGAGCGTCTGGTAGATCTCCTCGATGCTTTTGCCCTCCAGCGCCTGCGCCCGGATCGCACGGTCATAATCATGGCTGCCCGCGATGGCCTTCTCGAAGATGGACGGATTCGAGGTCAGGCCGCTCGCCCCATCCTGATCGATGAACTCTTGAAGCTGCCCATTGTCCAGGGCATTGCGCCGCAGAAAGTCGAGCCAGATACTCTGCCCGAATGTCTCAAGCTCCAGTAAGGGATTCTTGTTCATCCTGTCTGCTCCTTGCACTCGATTGCATCCACTTTTGCCAGGCGTCGTTCAATCCGCTCTGCCCGCGGGTAGCGAGCTGCAAGGTGGGTCTGAACGATCTCCCAGGCCATCGCGAAACCGACGGCGCGCCCGCCCGGGCAAAGCAGGTTCATATCACCATGCTCGACACCCTGATGGGCGGAGTAACCCTCATGGATGAGGGCCGACCTGACCCGGTCACTTTGTTCGCAGCGAAACTGGCACCCGCACCGCGGCCACATATCGCGATGCCACGTTCCACTTTCCTTTGTGCGACCGCTCGGGCCAAAGGGAGCACAAAGTCCGTATAGTCATCCCCGGGATCCAGACTGTAAGCGCTGAAATCTCGCACTTCGTGCCCTGAATCGCGCAGGGCCCCCAGAATGGGTTCCTTCAAGACAAAGCCACCATGGTCCGCTGCTAATCCAATCTGCACGGTCAGCCCCTTCCTGAAACCATCAGGCTTTCTTCTGGAGCTATACCACGGCAAGAGCCTGCCGAATCACGTTTTCGATCACGGCCACGGCGGCTAGGTACCGAATGCTCACGAGCTCTTCTTCATCGTTGTCTTGGACTGAATTCCCGGCGGCTGCGGGGACGCCGCCAGAGCATCGTTGACGATGATCTGCGCTTCCTCTTGGATGCGCTTCAGATGATCGGCTCCACGGAAACTCTCCACATAGATCTTGTAGATATTCTCGGTCCCAGACGGTCGCGCTGCGAACCATCCGCTCTCCGCCACCACCTTCAGCCCTTCGATGGGAGCGCCGTTACCCGGCGCGGTCGTCAAGATGGCCTGGATTCTTTCGCCCGCCAAGTCCTTGGTCCGGACCTGCTGCGGTGAGAGTCTTGCTAGGATTGCCTTTTGTTCTGGAGTGGCCGGGGCGTCTATGCGCTCGTAAACCGGCTCGCCAAACTCGCGTGTGAGTTCACGGTAGATCTCGCCAGGGTCGCGCCCTATCCGGGCAGTGATCTCCGCGGCGAGCAAAGCCAGGATGATCCCATCCTTGTCGGTCGTCCAGACGCCGCCATCCAGACGGGCAAATGAGGCGCCGGCACTCTCTTCGCCGCCAAAGCCTAACGAGCCGTCGAGCAAGCCGTCCACAAACCACTTGAAGCCGACCGGCACCTCGTAAAGCTTGCGGCCGAGCTTTGCGGTGACGCGATCGATCAGCTGGCTGCTCACCAGCGTCTTGCCAACTGCGGCTGTCCCGGGCCACTCTGGCCGGTGCTGAAAGAGGTAGTAGACGGCCACCGCAAGATAGGGATTGGGTGAAAGCAATCCCGCCTCTCGCGTGACGATCCCGTGCCGGTCATGGTCCGTGTCACAGGCGAAGGCGATGGCGTATTGATCCTTCAAGCCGATCAATCGCTGCATGGCGTAGGGTGAGGAGGGATCCATGCGGATCTGGCCGTCCCAATCCACCGTCATGAAACGGAACGTGGGATCGACAGCCTGGTTGACGACCGCCAGATTCAACCCGTAGCGCTCGGCGATCGGTCCCCAGTAGTGGACGCCTGCGCCGCCGAGTGGATCGACCCCGAGGCCGATCTTTGCCGACCGGATCACGTCCATGTCCAGAACATTGGCGAGATCAGCGATATAGGCATTGAGATAGTTGTACCGGTGGGTCGCGGGAGCGCGCAGGGCCTTCTCCAGAGGTACCCTCTTCACGCCCTTTAGCCTGCTCTCGAGAAACTCATTTGCCTTGTCTTCGATCCAGCCTGTGATGACGCTATCCGCCGGACCCCCGTTCGGGGGGTTGTACTTGAAGCCGCCGTCATGGGGCGGATTATGGGAAGGCGTGATGACGATTCCATCGGCGAGCCCGGTCTTGCGCCCGCGGTTGTGGGTGAGAATCGCGAGGGAAACGGCAGGTGTCGGGGTGTACTCGTCCTCTTCTGCGATCATCACATCGACGTCATTGGCGGCCAGCACTTCCAATGCGCTGGCCAGCGCCGGCACCGAGAGCGCATGCGTATCCATGCCGAGGAACAGAGGGCCATCGATTTTCTGCTGTTTCCGGTACAAGCAAATGGCTTGACTGATGGCAAGGATGTGCCATTCGTTAAAGGAGTTCTGGAACGCCGAACCGCGATGCCCGGAGGTGCCGAAT